>JBAXYP010000312.1:0-2968 GCA_041670725.1 Sphaerochaetaceae bacterium | reverse complement strand
TGGTCGGCGGAGCATCCGTCGCCAAAGCGAACATCCGCAACGTTTTTCTCGGTGTCATTCTGTTCCACCTGATGTTCATCGTCTCTCCGATGGCCGGCAAAAACCTGATCGGCGAAGCCCAGCTTGGAGAGTATTTCCGGGTATTCGTGTCGTACGGCGTCATCACGCTGAGCCTGGTGCTGTATGAGGTGAGGAAGAAACGGGAAGCCAACAGGGAAGGTCAGGAACTCGCCGCCGACCAGAAGGAGGATGTGCGATGAAGAGGAAATGTTTGGTGGTGCGCTTGATCGCCATCGTGCTTGTGATCGCTCTGGCCGTCCTGATGTTCCTGATCGGCAGGCAACACACCATTCTTGTGGATGACAAAACGATCATGCTTGCCGACGGTACGGAGATCAAGGCGCTTTCCACCGTGGAAGTGCGGATAGACAAGCAGGAACAGATGGAGCTTGCGGCTCGCGATCGCGACCAGTATGTGGTGACGGGACAGCGGCATACGATTACCGTCGCCTACACGGACAGCCAATGGGACGAGCATACTTTTTCCCGTGAGTTTGAAGTTCCCATCGGATTGGATATGGTGATCATTTCCATCCCGACATTGGTGGCGCGACAGGATGCGCCCGTAGGGGAATGGCTTTCCGAGTATGAAACGCCGAAAGTCGTCGTGAAACAGGAAGAGGAAGTGGTCACTTCGGAGGATACCGGACTTGGATCGAGTTTCTGACGAAAGGGAAGATGAAAAAACAGGCGACCGGGAAAATCCGGTCGCTCGTTCTTTTAGTTCTCAAAGAATCGGTCTCCGATATCAGGACGATACCATGCACCGGGAAAATTGATGAGTTTCGCCCCTTGATACGCCTGTTTGTTGGATTGGACGATGTTTTCTTTTACTCCCACTACGGTCACGCATCGTCCGCTTGTGGTAACCGCTTTTCCACCGATGTCCTGTACGCCGCCGAAAAAGAACAGGGGGGCATCCTTGAATGCGTTCAACTGAATCGCAGCCGGCATCGGTTCGAGGACTTTTCCCGTTTGGGGATGTTGCGGATATCCTTCGCTTGCGATGACCAACGCGACGGAGGAGTTGGTGGAGACTTCAAGGGAACATTCGGAAAGCCGATCTTCCCGCATGGCGTTGATGATGTCGATGGCGTCGTTCTTTACCAACGGCATGAATGCCTGAGTGGCGGGATCGTTGAACCGTACGTGGTAATCGACGAGAATCGGTCCCTGCGCGGTGATGATCACACTGAAGGTAAGGACGCCACGATACACCATCCGTTCGACTTTCAGCCCATAAAGCGTTGGGTCGATGATCCGGGCGACCAGCTCCCCTCGGGTTCCTTCGCTCAAAGGTACGGGGCAGATGGAACCCATGCCTCCGGTCGGTACACCGCTTTTTTCGGATTTCATGTAATCACTGCAGAATGGCATCAGAAGATATCCCTTGTGGTCCACCATGGCGGTGACCGTCACGGAAAGGCCCGAGAGATGCTCTTCGAGGATAATAGGGCCTGAAGAAAGCAAATCTTTGGAAAATTCCATCAAGGTGTCGTAGTCGTCGGAATCCACCATTACCCGACTTGGCGCGACGCCGTTGCTTTTGACCACATACCGCCGGTGTTCGTGCCGTTTCAGATAATCGGATAGGGAGGCTTTGTCCCTGAACAGGTAATGGGTCGGAGTAGGGATGTTGTGCCGATCGGTGAAGGCTCTGGAAAAATCACGGTCTCCTTCCAGTCTGAGCGCGTTGCTCGTCGCCCCGAAGGTTTGGATCCCCTTCTCGTTGAGTTTGTCGATCATGCCGGTGAACAACGGCTCTTCCGTGCCGATCATTACGTACTCGATCGCATGATTTCTGCACGCCGCATAAACTTGATCAAAATTTGCGGGATCGACGTCGAGATTGACGGCGAATGTGTCCGTTCCGATGTTGCCGGGGGCAACAAACAACGCATCTATGAAATGGCTTCTTGACAACCACCATGCGACCGCATGGTCCTTTGCGCCGGAACCTAAAACGAGTATGCGCATGCTCCACCTCTTTGTTTTCAACGGTATCATGTTCAGAGCTGAGAGGTCAACAACTGGCATATCGCAAGATACTCATCCCTCGTCTCTGCTTTTGACAATCGGCATTTTGCTTCTCCTACTTCGCGCATCCCTTTCAGGTAGAATGTCGCGCACTTGCGGAACTGATGGCAAGCGCTTCTCTCCCCGTATCGTTCGATCATCTTATCCAGATGCTCCATCATGACGTTGATTCTCCGTTCCGTTGTCAGTTGCTCCGGCTCTTCCCCTTTTGCAAGACGTTTGACGTCCCCGAAGATAAACGGGTTTCCGATGGCGCCTCTGGCGATCATCACGGCGTCAACACCGCATTTTTTCAGCATCCGGATCACATCATGAGCGGTAAACAGGTCGCCGCTTCCGATCAAAAGCGGCTTTTCGTTGTGGACGTCGAGGTATTCCCTCAATTCGATGAGCCGCTCCCAGTGGGCGTACGGCGCATATCCTTCGGTACGGAGACGGGGATGGAGCGTCAGGACGTCGGCACCTCCGTCCAACGCTGCCTGGGCGAAGGAGAGGAAATTGACGTGCTCGCTGTCCCATCCGAGACGGAACTTCACCGAAACGGGGATGGTGGTGTGCCGTTTGATTTCCTTGACCATGGCGGTGATCATTTTCGGATCCCTCATTATGGCCGATCCACTGCCCGTTTTTGTGACTTTTGGTACGGGGCATCCGCAGTTGATATCGAACATTACCGGATTCATGGGCATGGCGAGATTGACGGCCTTTTCGATTGGCTCGAGGGATCCCATGAAGAATTGGATGACGTATTCCCGTTCGTCGGGAGAACGACGCATCATTTCCTCTGTCTTGCCGCTGCCGCGGTACAACCCCTCGGCGCTGATCATCTCCGTATAGGTGAGATCGGCGCCATAAGAGAGGCAGATGGAAC
>JBAXYP010000311.1:0-2973 GCA_041670725.1 Sphaerochaetaceae bacterium | reverse complement strand
TGAGTATGAATGAAAAACGAGATGAGATGTTTGATGAATTCGCGCAACAGGTGGAGCGTATCCGCCAGCATTCCTCCCAAGTGGAGGATCTCCGGTTTCGTGCTACGCTGAAGAACGGTACAAGTTTCAACTTTCACTACAACAAAGCGGCATATGAACGGGAACTGTCTCCTCAGGAGCCTTATCAGCCGCGTTCCTTGTTTGACGCGATCGTCGATTGTGCCGGAGCAGGACTTGCCGCCGCATGTCTGGTCCTTACCTTGGGCGTCGTTTGGCACATTATCTTCTTCTGTCTGCTTGCGGTCACGTTTGTATTTTCGGCGCTTGACCATTTCTTCGATATCCGGCACGAACAAGCCCACAAGGTGTTTTCCAACCTCCGGGAAGCATTCAAGATCCTTTCCATCGGAACCTGCAATTACTGTCTCGCCCTTCATACCGGCATGCACATCACCGGAGTGGTCGCCACAACGTTGCTGGTCGGAGCAACGGCTTTGCTTCTGCTCTCCGTACAGACAAAAGGCGCGATCGTTGCCTCTTTGATCGCCACTGCGGGCATGCCGTTCCTCACATTGCTTTCCGTACGTACGCTCCTTGCGCTCGCCGGATCCGCTTTGTTCTCCCTGTGGTCCGTCGAGACGCTGGTCATCTCACCCAAGAGCAAAGCGAAAACCAATACCATCTTCGGCGTCATTGCGACAGTAGTCTCAGGCCTGTCGCTCCTTGGATGGGGCGCGTAGCATATCCATGTAATATTTTCCCTCAATGGAGGATTCCGGAATTCCGAGATGGGCGAGAACTTCATGCAGCAACGCCTTCGCACGCGAAATGTTCTTCTCGTCCTCGACCAAGAACTCCATCTCGACGAACCAGCCGAGGGGCGGCACTTCGACGAGTTCGACGTGAAGCGGTACAAAATCGGGGAGAGGGATGTGACAACTTTCACCGCGCTTTACCTTCGACACATAGACGACATATCCCAGGGAAGCCGCAAAAGCATATGCATTTTCCCTTTCGCGCCCAGAGGCGACGAACTCGTGTTCCCTGTTCACTTCCACGCCGTCGCGAATCGTTTTCTCCTTGCTGGTAAACAGAAGATTTCCTTCCCCGTTCCCGTAACGTTCGAAACGGATACGAAACAATACGGGACCTCCGGGAAGAGCATAATACACATCTTCCTTCCATTCGTCCGTCATGTCGCCGCCGCACACGCTCAGAAGACGCCTGCGACAGGCGTCCCTGTCCGCTACATGAGCCTTGAGCTCCACCTCGAACGCCATCTCAATCCTTCCAAGGGAAGATCATTCCCTTGAGCGAACGAGGGCCGATGCTTTCATTTTCTTCGTACAGCAAATCGGCCCATGGAAGATGTTTGCGATCCGCTCCCGGATTTGCTTCCAGATAATCGTATTTTTTCATCAGCAACTTGATGGCGATCATACCGGTCAGCTGAATGCCGCCGACTCCAGGAATCAACCCGACGGTGAAGATGGAAATGAAAAACTGGACAACGATATCAACGGCACAAAACAAGCTCGCGCCGGTATTGTCGGCGATGATGATGAAACACTTCTTCAATGTTTTCGCCGGCCGGTCGCCTTCCATGGTGAAATGGAGCGGATAAAAATACATCATCGCAAGCAGAAACGCCACAGCGACCCAAAACAAGATTACGGCGATGACCAACCCGAAGGCGTTGCCATAGGAAAGATAAAACGGCATGACAAAAAAGACCAAGACCATTACGAACACAGTGATCAACCAGAAAAACAATGCGTGGCGCCAGCTCGTACGGATTCCGCGTTTGAATCCAGCCCATCCGACGCGTTCATATTTGGCATATGCATGATTCATGGCTCCCGTCCCCGCCTGCAGGAAAGAGAACGCACCCACGACGAGTACCAACAGAAGCAGGGAAAGGGCGAAATACGGTCCTGCTGCCCCTTCCTGACTTTGAGCCACCATTTCGTTCGCTTTTGTCAATTGCGTGGCGACGGCGGTGGTCGGAGATGCCGTCTTTACCGTCTCCCCTCCTGCGCTTTCCGTCCCAACAGCGCCGAGCGAAAGGCATCCGAAAATGGCAAAAAGAATCACCATATACAGAAGGTTCTGCAGGACGATCCCCAAGAGGTTGTCCCAACCATCCCAAAATACTTTCTTGATGAAGAAACCAATCATATTTCAAGAGTAGTGGGAGAGAGGGAAAAAAACAACGGGTGAATGACAAAAAACCGTACCGTTTCTTCCTTCCATGAAAAAGTTCCATACCCCTTGCACTAAACGGCGGATTTCTGATATTGTCACAAGAGCGATAATGTAACGGCGGCGTAACTCAGCTGGTAGAGTGGCAGACTCATATTCTGTATGTCCGGGGTCCGACTCCCTGCGCCGCTATTTTTAACGGGAACTGTACATGGTACGGTTCCCGTTTTGTTTTCAACCCACACGCGTGCGCATTTTTTTCGTACCGGTTCTACCGAAAGGACACCCGACGGCAAAAGGGAAAATCCACGTTCGTCTGATTCATCGCCTGTCGTTCCATGCGTTTCACCACCCGATCCCTAGCGGAAGTTTTCCCAAAGACGAGGTGTCACGAACCGATCACTTCTTTTGCGGTTTCGAAAGATATTTCCGCTCGAACTCGGTGATGGAAACAGGAGGGGAATACACGTAGCCCTGGATGTACTTGCAGTCCAGGTTCCGCAATGCGATAACTTGTGGCTGCGATTCGATCCCTTGGGCGATGACGGAAATCCCCAACGGACCGGCCATATTGATGACCCCCTTGACCAACGTGGTTTTGCGTTCGTCGTCAGGAAATCCCTCGGAGAAGAAACTCCGGTCGATTTTCATCGAGTCGAACGGCAGTACGCCCAAGGCATGGATGTTCGACGAAGCCGACCCGAAATCGTCGATCGTCACCGTCGCCCCCCATGAATGGATCTTGTCGATGATGCGCTCGACCACGTTGAT
>JBAXYP010000310.1:0-2976 GCA_041670725.1 Sphaerochaetaceae bacterium | reverse complement strand
CGACAGGTCATAATCCAAATAGGCGGATGCCGACACCTGATGCTTGATACTCTGCCAGAACGAGGGTTCAAGCACGGTTGCATAGGAAGCAACGACATTGGGTTCATACGCACCCTGAATGGAAAGGCCCATACCGCTCGCCTTGCCAAACCCGACGATATTGTTGAACCCCAAGTCGAGTCCCGCGACCGCATTCCATTTCTGGGTGTTCACCAGTATATCGGAAAGCGTATAGTTTGCGCCAACAAACACCCCGGCCGTTACGTTGAACGTATTCACGGAATCAACGGGCTTCTTCGCTGCGACGACAGGCTCAGCGACCGTCGACTTCGGTTGCGACTCCGCCACGGACGCTGGTTCTTCCGCCGCAGGCTCTGGCGCGGGGGGTTCCTCGACGGGCGCGGATTCATTCGCCGCTGTCGCAGCGGACGTGGATTCCGGCGTCAATTCCTTGAGTCCATCCGTAGTTGCCGTCTGGGCGTCCGCTTGCGTCGGCGCCGTGTTTTCTGCCGGTGCGGAGACTACATCGGACGTTTCCTGCGGCTGTTCCACCTTCTGCGTCGTGGTTTCGCTTGCCGCCGATTCCAAAGGTTCGGTCGTCGCAACCGCGCTCGTGCTGAAATTCACTCCGTCATAGGACTGCTGCAGATACAGGCTGTAGCTTTTTGAACCATCCAGTCCTTCCACGGTGTAACTGGTCTGACTGGCATCGACGACGATCCACTTGCCAGGGTCTTCGCCATCCATTTGATAGCGGAACGTGGTCACATGGGGATCATCCACAGCCCATTCCCAAGTAACGGCGACAGGAACGGCAAACAGCATGGTGGAAGCAAGCAACAGGAATATCAGGAAACTCACAATGCGTCTGTTCATCTAAATTCTCCTTGTGGGAACATACAAGATTCCTTTTTTATACTACAACGCTCCAAAAAGAATAACAAGTAATGCATCGAGAGGTCACACGAACCATTTCCAACAAAATGGATTTTGAGTATGCTGTGCGTATGCATGAATTTCATCGATTGACTGTATTCTGCGCAAGTACGCTTGGGAAGGACCGATTATACAGGGATGCCGCCGTCACGTTTGCACAGGTGATGATCCGACGTGGCATTGATCTCGTCTACGGAGGAGGAAACCGTGGTCTGATGGGAGTCCTCGCCGATACGGTGAAGACAGGCGGGCGCAACGTAACCGGTATCCTGCCCCGGAGCATGAACACACCAAACGTCAGGACGAAGGTCGTGGAAAGTCAGATGATCATCACCGATGGAATGCACAAGCGCAAGGAAGAAATGTACCGTCTTGGGGACGGATTCGTCGCCTTGCCCGGGGGTATCGGGACGGTGGAGGAACTGATGGAAATTTACACATGGCTCCAGCTTGGTTACCACCACAAACCGGTGGGGCTGCTCAACACCAACGACTATTACGGACATTTGATCGACTTTCTCAAACACAGCGAACGCGAAGGGTTTCTCCAAAAGGAATGCCTGTCCGTACTGTGCATAGATGACGATCCGGTGCGCTTGATCGACAAAATGGAGGCAACCGGTACGGATTTGCCGGATAAACTTGGAACATGACGAAGAAACAGTACAAGATTCAGGAGTACAGCTCCATTATCATCGGTTCGGCGCTGACCGCCGTCGGAATCGCATTGTTCACCGCGCCGGCGAAGATTGTCGGCGGAGGGGCAAGCGGCATCGCCACTATCCTGTACCACACACGCGGATGGGACATCGGCCTAGTCACGCTTGCCATCAATATTCCTCTTTTTTTCCTCGGCATGAAGGTGTTCGGGAACAAATACGGCATCCGCTCCCTGATCGGAAGCATTCTTCTCTCCGCCTTCATCTCCTTATCCGACCGACTGTTCGGATATCGGAGCATCCTGGACCTGACGAAGGAATCGAACTATCTTCTTTCTGCAATCTTCGGCGCGGTCTTCCAGGGCGTCGGCATCGGGCTTGTGCTTCGCGGAGGTTCGAATACAGGAGGGACTGATATCATCGCGCAGATTCTCGCCAGATACACGTTCCTTACCCAAGGTCTGTCGATGTTCGTCGTCGACGGCATCATCATCGTCTTCAGCGCGGCGGTTTTCGGACTGGAATCGGCTCTCTACGGCGTGCTCTGCGCCTATATCTGCACCATGACGATGGACAAAATCGTGGTCACTCTCGGAACCAACAAGGAAAAAACCGTTTTCATCATCAGCCAGAAACCCGAAGGAATCGAACGGGCGATTCTAGATCAGCTGGGCCACGGCGGGACAATCTTCTCCGCCCGAGGCATGTACACCAAAGCGGAACGGCCGGTCATCATGAGCGTCGTCACCAACCACGAAGTAGGGAACTTGACAAGAATCGTCCATCAAGAAGATCCCAAGGCATTTATGATCATCCAAGATGCATTCGAAGTCCTCGGTGAAGGATTCTCCTCCATCGAGGAAGCAACGTGGAACAACGAGAACGACGTGACGCAGAAACCTATTTCTCCCACAACCGGGAAGGGTAATAGTTCTGCTCGATCTTCTTCCTGAGCTCCGTCCTGACAATCTCCCGGTCGGCGCTGTACGTCATGCCGAACCACTTTTCATCCGTGGTGTACATTTTGATCCGACCCTCTCCGCTCGTGACGATTTCGCTCGCTCCGTTGGGGAGCAAACACTCGGTTTTCGGGGAGGTGAGATTCTTTTCCAGAAACCGTTCCCAGTATCCATGAAAATGTTCGAACGCTTTGGGTGTGAACCCGAAAAAGTTCATCGAAACCCATTCCTTACCGGTAAGAGGGATGTCTTTTCCCCCAAAATGGCTTACCGGCTTTCCGTCGACAAACTCAATCTGCGTGTTCTCCACCATGCTGGACAAGTATCCGTCCTTGTCGACGGTGCAGAGACCGCGACTTACCGATCCTTGCAGAGACATGGTGTTTTCCAACACATAACCGACCATGCAGTGTTCCGTACTG
>JBAXYP010000309.1:0-2992 GCA_041670725.1 Sphaerochaetaceae bacterium | reverse complement strand
GACGTACGTGCGGCAAGTTACCCTTGAACCTGAAGGTGCGGGGAAAAAGCATGTTCTGCGGATATTCCGCACCATCATGGATTCGAGTGGCAAACCAACCGGCGTAATTGTGCTCAACCTCCTCAAGGACCCGATAGCGAATGATTTGGCCGATAAATTCCTCGAAACGGGAAAACTGCTCTATATCCGGGATCAAAACGGGACGCTCCTTTTTACGATTCCCGACAAAAACGTTGATTTTACGAATCCGGATTTCCAGTATTTCACCCATGTGTCGCAACGATACGGGTGGGTGTATACGCTAATCGCCAGTAGGAAGGATCTTTACCATGTGGTTGATACGCTTCGGCTGTTTACGATAATCCTTGCTTTCGTCGCGGCCCTGTTGGGACTGTTTCTGACGCTAAAGACAAATAAGAAAGAACGGGTTTTCATCAGTAATGTTCTCAGGCAACTCGAAAAAGCGGGTGAGCATGATCTGGAAAACGATCCCATAAAGAGCGAAGAGAATATATTCGATTATCTCAACCATAGTGTCATCAAGGCGTTTTTGGACCAAGAATATTTTCGAGTGAAGACGGAAGCGCTTGAATACCGTACGCTTCAGATGCAGATTAACCCGCATTTTCTTTTCAATACGCTGGATACCATTTATTGGAAAGCAATAAAGCTGGACGGGGAAAACGACATAAGCAAGATGATCGTACTCTTGTCAAAGATCCTGAAGTATTCGTTGAATCTCCATGATAAGGATGGCGTCTCTTTGGATGACGAGATTTCGATTACCCAATATTACTTACAGTTGCAAAGGTACAGATTCCGGCGACGATTTGAAGTACGTTGGAACGTGGATCCCGATCTCTCCGCTTTTCATGTACCGGGACTGTTGTTCCAGCCCATTTTAGAGAACGCGTTCAATCATGGTTTTCGAGAGGATTCCGTTCTCCATATTGTCATTTCGCTTCAAAAAAACGAAGGGGACGTAATATTCGTCGTCAGCAACGATGGGAAAAAGATCAACTTGGAAACTCTGGCCCAACTCAATTCGTCTGGCGAAGACGTTTCCGGGAAAAGCGTTTCCATAGGACTTTCCAACGTCAAGAAGCGCGTTGAGATGTTTTATCACGGGAAGGCGGTCATGATGGTGGATGCTCCCCCCGATCTCGGGATGCGCATCACCATCACAATTGCCGCTTAATCCTTCATGCCCGTTGTGGCGATCCCTTCGATAAAATATTTCTGTGCGCAGAAAAACAGCACTACGGGCGGAATAATTGAAACCAACGACAACGCGAGCAAGGAATTCCAATGAACATTGGATGCGACGATATCAATAGATAACCGCAATCCCAAAGCGACGGGGTATTTGATCACGCTGCTGATGTAAATGAGTACGTTGAAGAAGTCGTTCCATGTCCAAACGAACTGAAAAATGACAACGGAAAAAATGGCAGACTTGCACAGAGGCAGAAGTATCCTGACGAGGATGACGAAACTGTTGCAACCGTCCATCTCCGCGGATTCGTCCAGTTCCATGGGCAAGCCACGAAAGAACTGGACCATCAGATAGGTAAAGAAAGGGTAACATCCCAACGCAGCGGGGACGATGAAAGGGAGATAGGTGTCGAGCCAACCGAGCTTGGAGAAGAAGATATATCGGGGGATGATGACGACGGTCGCCGGCAACATCATCGTCGATAGCATAATGGTGAAGATTATTCGTTTGAAAGGAAAATTGAAACGTGCGAATCCGTACCCCACCAAAACACTGGAAACGACGGTGAAGAGAACCGTGGGGACAACCAACGCAAACGTGTTCAGTATGAATTTTCCAAAGCTTACTTGACCGCTTCCGGCCCATCCTTCCCGAAAAGCGTTGAAGACCGGTTTTTTGGGCAGCAGATTCATGGAGCCAAAGATTTCGTTGTTGCTTTTAAACGCTCCCCCCGCCATCCAAAGCAGAGGATAAATCATCACGAGTGCAAGGAGGACCAATATCATATAACTGATTCCTGCCGAAACAGAATGTTGGGTTTTTTTGTTCATATGCTATCCCCATAATGGACCCAGGACGATGAAGACTTGAGCGAGAGTCCCGTGAAAAACAAGATAATGGCGAAAAGAATCCATGACAGGGCGGAAGCGTACCCCATCTTGAAGAATTTAAAACCTTGGTCATACAACATAAGACCGTATAAATACGTGCTTTTCATCGGACCGCCCTGGGTGATGATGAACGCAGGGGTGAAATCCTGAAAAGCGTTGATTGTTTGCATCACCAAGTTGAACAGCAGAATCGGCGTGAGCTCGGGCAAGGTGATTTTCCAGAAGATGCGAAACGGTCCGGCTCCGTCGATTTTGGCCGCTTCGTAAAGGACTTTGGGAATTTGCTTCAGACCCGCAAGGAAAAGTATCATCGACGACCCGAACTGCCAGACAGTCACCAACCCGATAGTCCATATCGCTAAATGCGGATTCCCAAGCCAGTCGTGCGGGGCGAGATGCAAAAGCGAAAGAAAGCGATTGACGATGCCGTCTTTCATAAACAAGAATTTCCAAAGGACCGAGATCGCGACGCTTCCGCCTAGGATGGAAGGGAGATAATACAGGGTCCGGAATGCCCCGATGCCTTTGATTTCCTGATTGAGGATCAGAGCGATGAGAAGCGCAAAGAGAAGTTTGACGGGTACCGCCATCACGACATACTTGAACGTGACGAGCAAAGACTGCAAAAAATCCGTATCGGTAGTGAAGATCTTACGATAGTTTTCCAATCCTATGAATTTTGGGGATCCCAAGATCGAAAAACTTGTAAACGAGTAAATGAACGAATTGATCAGCGGTACGAGTTGCAGGGTGAAAAAACCGATCACCCAGGGAAGGATGTACAGATATCCCGCATATCCTTTTGTTTTGTTGTTTTTCATTGTACGACTCCAAGAATACCGATCGGTCCAGAAACACATTTTGTCCGGACCGATCGATGGAAAGG
>JBAXYP010000308.1:0-3003 GCA_041670725.1 Sphaerochaetaceae bacterium | reverse complement strand
GCCCGTCGAGCCTTTGATGGTGCCGCTCCTGACCTTCTCGCTGAAAGTTTTGATGTGTTCCAATTGCTTTCGGTAAAACGAACCGATATCCTCGCCGTCAATTACAACGTTTCCGAGGACTTGCCCACGGGTGAGATGGTGGAGTACTCTCCGCTTTTCGCCGGGGTTCATGACTTCGCCGGACAGAACCGCATCGTATTTCTCGAGCAGTTGCTGTTGGTTCGCGAGTTCCTGCAAGGCAGAGACGATCTCCTCATCGACCGGCATGGTTGCGTAGTGATAGGAGAGCCCGGCTCCCGCATCGATTGCATATGCGTTGATCCGTCGAATATCCAATACGTGTTTCACCGAAACATGCTTTATGGAGCAGAGCCTTTTGAACGCCTCCGCCGTATCCAGGTTGTTGTATTGCATTATGAAAACTCCTATTCGTTGATCTCGGGAATTCGTGTCTTAAAGCTTTCCAGAAGGTCTTCCTTGGTCATCCCTTCCCGAAGGATGACGAAAATAGTGTCGTCTCCGGCCAGAGTCCCGAGAATTTCAGGAAGCGCAAGAATGTCCAATGCAATGCCGACACTGTTTGCGTGGCCGGGTCTGGTTTTTATGACACCACAATTGCCGCTGAATTCAATGGAAAGGATACCCCTCCGGACGTCCTGGATGTAACTCTTCTCGCTTTCACTTACCAGATCGTTTTCCGGCAATGCGTAATAATAGCCCGACCATCCGTCGGAAATTTTACCGACTTTCAACATTTTCAAGTCCCTGCTGAGAGTCGCCTGGGTGACGTTGTATCCTTCGTGTTTAAGCATATCCAGAAGCGTATCTTGGTTGTCAATACGATTGTTCTTGATCAGTTCCTTCACCACCGCGAGGCGGTTGTTACGTTCTCTCATGAAACTTCTCCTTAATTTGCATGTGAGTTATGCGTCTCTGTATAAATATACAATAACATCCCTCTTAATGCAAACAAAATGACTGACGGGAATAAATTTGGAGCAAAAATGAAACGAAGTGGGGGGAGGATGTTTCTTCCCAAATGGCAGAAAAAGGAAAAGGGGACGCAACGCGTCCCCTCTCGTTACTGAATCAAATATTGGTCTTAGTCGTGCATCGGTCCGCGGGAAGTGCGAGGCTTTGCGATAGCTTCGTTGACCCGCAGATTGCGTCCGCCGAACTCTTTTCCATCAAGCTGGGCGATGGCATCAGCAGCCTTGTCGTCCTCTTCGATCTCAACAAAACCGAACCCCTTGGGGCGATGGGTTTCGTGATCCATAATGATAGTGGCGCTGTTAACAGTACCATACTGTGCGAACAGGTCCCGAAGTTCCTCTTCGGAGGTGTTGTAACTCATGTTACCAACATAAATTTTCTTTGCCATAAAAAGCATCCTTTGCTGGACTTCTTCCCAGCGTTAAAAACATTTGCTTCATATTGGCGCAGTCTCGAACTTTTAACCTGTCTGCGGGAAAGAGATCCAGTAACGCATCAGCGGACAAATAGGATAACAGACTAGCTGCAACTCAAATAACGAAAGCAATACGAAAATAGCATGAGTTTGTCCGGCTGTCAATCTGTAGGGGCCGGAGAAAGGGAAAATGATGCGAAGAGAACGGAAAGAACCCATTGTCTCGTGATTCCTGGATATCTTATATATCACGCGCGCATATCTTTATAAGCAGTAGTTGTTGCATGCTTTTTACGTTGTATCGGCGACTTTCCGGTTGTGTGGTGTATGGCGTTCGCCGAGTTCTTGGAGATATCGGGGATTCAATTGATCCAATTTCTTCCAAAGGAAATGATCGGATAGATATTCCAAGAGCTTTTTGATGGGATTCCGTCTGTTTGGGAGATACCTGCGGTCTTTGTCGTTCCGGTCGCAAAGGAAAAGGAGCGTCATGTATCCCCTAGTCCTTCGGCTTTCTCTGCGTTACACTGTCGTCACTGAGGAGTATTCCCGATGTTGTATTTCGCGTCTGATTACCAGGAAGGATGCTGTCCGGAAATCTTGGAGAAGCTGGGGGAGATCAACCTTGCCCATCATATCGGGTATGGGAAGGATTCCCTATGCGAGAAAGCAAGACAGACCATCAGGAAGGTTTGCGATTGCCCCGATGTCCCTGTGCATTTCCTGACGGGGGGAACGCAGGCGAATTCCACGGTGATCTCTGCTTTGCTCCGGCAGTACCAGGGAGTGCTCGCCGCCGAGACAGGGCATATTGCGGGGCATGAAGCCGGTGCGGTGGAATACACCGGGCACAAAGTGCTTTGTCTTCCTCCTGTTCAGGGAAAAGTAAGCGCCGCATCTGTTTGCTCATATATGAAGGCGTTTCTTGCCAATGACACGAACGATCATATGGTGGAGCCGGGGATGGTGTATATCTCTCATCCGACGGAATGTGGCACGCTGTACACCAGAGAAGAACTCACGGAGCTTCATAAGGTCTGTCGTTCGTATCATCTTCCTTTGTTTCTTGACGGGGCTCGTCTGGGCTACGGACTTGCGGCCCCCGGTACGGACGTGACGCTGGAGGATGTCGCCTCGTTGACCGACGCGTTCACCATCGGCGGAACCAAGGTCGGCGCGTTGTTCGGAGAGGCTGTGGTGTTTCCCACGCCTTCCCTCGGCGACCATTTCTTTACCATCACCAAGGAACATGGAGCTTTACTCGCCAAGGGATGGCTTCTTGGTCTTCAGTTTGAGGTTTTATTTACGGATAATCTCTACTTGAGAATCGCAAAACATGCCGATGACATGGCCATGCTTCTGAAAAAGGGGTTGGCGCAAAAAGGATATGCATTCCATCCGGAGACGTTCACCAATCAGCAATTCCCTGTGATGGACGACGCAACGCTCAATGAGTTGTCTCGCCGGGTCGTCTACAGCATGTGGGAACCGCTGCAAGGGGGAAAGTCGGTCATCCGGCTTGCCACGAGTTGGGCGACGACCGAAGCGGAAGTTCAAGAGCTTCTCGCTTCTCTTTAATACTATGATCGGGTACG
>JBAXYP010000307.1:0-3014 GCA_041670725.1 Sphaerochaetaceae bacterium | reverse complement strand
CGGACACGCGTCTTTCGCCGCCTCCGCCTGTGCGTGCGGTTTTGTCTGGTCGAAAGAAGAAAGGAAATTATCCACGGCAAATCCCGAATCGGGAAACTTCACCTGACAGATTTTGCATCCGATGCAACCGGCGGAACATTTCTTCCTCACAATCGCGCCAGACTCGTGATTGGAACAATCGACGACGTATTCACTGTCCTCATAAAGCATCCTGATGACGCCGGTCGGACAGATTTTCACACATTTCTCGCAGGAAATACACGCACTCTCGTCCACGACGATACGCCCGTCGGCATTTTTCGAAATCGCCCCTACGGGACAAACCTTGATGCAGGAGCCAAGACGAAGGCACCCGCTCTTGCACAGATTGTCGCCGCCGAACAGAAGCGCCGCACTGTTGCAGTCCTCAATCCCTTTGTACACGTATTCCTTGGCGGTTACGTTGCAGTCCCCGTTACAAAACACGTGGGCGACTTTCCGTCTGGTATCGAGCGAAGGCGTCTTTGCTCCCATGATCTCGGCCATTTTCGCGGCGGTCGCGGCTCCGCCCGGAACGCAAAGGCCGATCTCCGCCTCTCCTTTGGCCACGGCATCCGCATACGCGTTGCATCCGGCAAATCCGCATCCACCGCAGTTCGCACCGGGCATGACGGCCTCCAGTTGCACTTCCTTTTCGTTTTTTTCCACTGCCAGTTTCTTTTCCGCCCAGGAAAGAAGGTAGCCAAACAGCGCGCCAAGTCCGGCGACGACAACTACAGCACTTACAATAGCCATTTCCCTTCCTCCTTTATGAAAGCGCGGGCAGATGCAGATTGGTCAGCATCGATGCGTCAAAACCGCGGAACGCCAGCGCCATCAGTCCGGCGGAGACAAATGCGATCGGCATGCCCCGGAATTTCGCGGGTACCGGTTTGTAGTCCAGACGTTCCCGGATGTTGCTCATCAGAATGATGGCCAACGTAAAACCGAGTCCCGACGCCAACCCTGCGAAGAAGCTTTCCAATGCGCTGAATTTTTGCGTAATGTTAATCAACGCAATGCCAAGCACGACACAGTTCGTGGTGATCAGGGGGAGATAAATGCCAAGCGCCTTGTACAGCGGCGGGCTTATCTTCCTGATGACCATCTCGACGAATTGCACGGTCGACGCAATGACGAGGATGAAGGCCAACGTTTCCAGATACTCGAGGTGGAACGGAACGAGAAGCCCGTGGTACACCGCCCACGTAAGAACCGATGTGATGGCGGTCACGAACGTGAGCGCCATTCCCATCCCGATCGCATTCTCACTGTTTTTTGAGACGCCGATGAACGGGCAAAGACCAAGAAATTTCACCAAAATCCAGTTGTTGATGAAAACATAGAATATCAGAATCGCAAGAATGGTCATTTCTTCGCCTCCACCTTGTCAACGAGGTCCTTGAACAACGGCATCAGGTAGCCCATCAAAAGGAGCGCTCCGGCAGAAGCGGCGAGCACCCGTACCGGATACGTACCGAAAAGAGGAATGTGGATCACGCCATTCCAATTCTTCGTGGGGAAAAACGTGATGGTTCCATTCCCGATGACTTCACGGATCAAACTGATGACCACGAGGTTCATCGTAAGCCCGAGCCCCATGCCCAGCCCGTCGAGGGCGCTGTCCGCGACGCAGTTGTATTTCGCAAACGCTTCAGCACGACCGAGAATGATGCAGTTTACCACAATGAGCGGAAGATACACGCCGAGAGCGTCATTCAGCGCCGGCATGTACGCCTGCAGGAACATCTGGATCAACGTCACCAAGGTACTGATGATGACGATGTACGCCGGAATATGGATGCTGTCGGGAATCACTTTCCGCAAACTGCTGATGATGATGTTGGAAAAAAACAGGACGAATGTCGCGGCCAATCCCATACCCAGTCCGTTTGAGACCTGCGTGGAGACGGAAAGCGTCGGACAAAGTCCGAGGACGATGATGAACGTCGGGTTTTCCGTGATGAACCCTTTGGTGAATTCCCTGATGCGACTCTTTTTTTGCGGCATCGGCTGCGGTTGTTCGCTGTTCATTGTGTGACAAGAGAGACACTCTTGATCTTTCATTGTACACCTCCCTTTGCCTGGACGTAGGCGGCGCCGGCGGCAAGCGTCTTGCTGACTCCGCCGAATGTGACTGACGCGCCGCTTATCGCGTCACTGTCTTCCTTGGATAATTTCGTCTTCGTCGTCGGGACCGGTTTGCCCTTCGTTCCGGTTCCCACGAACTTCTTCATATACCAGTCTTCTTCGCTCTTTTTCCCGAGTCCCGGCGTCTCGCTGTCCGTCATCATCTTGGCCGCAAGGATTTCGCCGTCGTTCCGGTAAGAGGCAAGCATGGTGAAAGCCCCGCCGTATCCCTGCCCTTTCAAAGAAAGGATATACCCGACGACATTCCCGCCATCGGTCAGCCGATATTCACCGGCAACGTTGTCGTTCCCGCTCACTTCAACCTCTCCGCCGACCGTATACCCGCCGGCAAGAGGCTTCAGCGCCGCTTGGGTCGTCTCCAACTGGTGCTGGACGATGATCGGGTTAAAGATGCTGTTCGCCACGGCGAGTACGAACGCGCAAACGGCACAGATGATGAAAAGGATCAATGTATATCGTACGTTCTTGGTCATTTTACGGCCTCCTTCGTGGAAGCCTTCACAATTTCACCAAACTTCCGATTCTTGACGTATCGGTCGATCGTGGGAGTAAGGATGTTCATAAATAGAATCGCGACGGAAACCGCTTCCGACATCGATCCGAACGTTCTGAAGAAGAACGTGAAGAAGCCGCATCCGACGCCGAAGATTATCTGTCCCTTGTGGGTGATCGGACTGGTCACGTAATCGGTGGCCATAAAAAATGCGCCGAGCATCAGACCTCCGGAAACGAGCGGCATGATGATTTCGCCGTGAAAAGCGCCTCGTCCGTTTGGAATGCCGCCGAACATCCACGTAAACAACGCGACGGAAGCGAGATACGAAACCGGGATATGCCAGCTGATG
>JBAXYP010000306.1:0-3055 GCA_041670725.1 Sphaerochaetaceae bacterium | reverse complement strand
TGTACATTTCCGCTTCCGATCCCGCGGCGGCCCGAATCCAGGGAGCGTTTCTTTCCGACAAGGAAGTGGAGGACGTAGTGGCTTTCGCCAAGAGCCAAGGGTCGGAAGATTACATCGACGAATCGTTTTTCGAAGACGAGCCGGAGAAGGGCGATCCCGACATGAACGGGGACGAATCCGTGATCGGAGTCGGTGGCGACGACGACGCGGAATTGATGCGCAAGGCGCTGGACATCGTCGTCGAACGCAAGGCGGCATCCGCTTCTTATCTGCAACGTCGGCTTCGCATCGGCTATAACGGGGCCGCAAGGCTGGTCGAGGAAATGGAGGAAGAGGGATATGTGGGACCTGCGAACGGTTCAAAGCCTCGCCCTCTTCTCCGGTATCCCGGATCGGTGAGCCTCGGACAACAGGACGCGGGAAATACGTTGGGAGGAGAAAAACAAGAATGATCGGCGAGCATGTGATCAAGGACGGCGTGGTGATCGATTCGCGGGACGCCGTCGTGTCGGTTGGGCTTCGGGAAGTACAGTACGGGTTTTGTACCTACGAATCGCTTCGTGTGCTGCACGGCAAGGTCGTCCATCTTGATGACCACCTTTCCCGGCTTCGCATCTCTTGCGAGGGTATCCGCTTGGCCCATCCGTTTCCGTATCTGTCCATCGCTGAGTGGGTGTATCTGTTGATACAGACGGACGGCATCGACGACGCGACGATGAAGATTCTTTTGTACGGAGGCCCCCATGCGATGTGTTTCGTCATGGCTTCTCCGTTGCTTTCCTATCCTGACGAATTCTATCGGGACGGTGTGGGTGTGATCACCTACCACGGGGAGCGTCTCATGCCATCCTGCAAGACAGGGAATCTGCTCCTCGCATACATGGCCGTTGAGGAAGCGAAACGCCAAGGATGCTTTGAAGCGGTGCTGGTGAATCGTGACGGAGAAGCGCTTGAGGGGACGCGGAGCAATTTCTACGGGTTTCGCAATGGGGTGCTCTACACCGCCGGGGATGGGAAAGTGCTTTCGGGCGTTACCCGCAGTCGGGTCCTGAAGGCGGCATCCGTCCTTGGGTTTCCGGTTGCGCATCGGGCTCCCAAGGAAAAGGATCTGTTTGCGGGGGAGTATGACGAATGCTTCATCAGCGCCACCAGCATGGCGGCCATGCCCGTGGGCAGAATCGGACGGAGAATACTTTCCGGTAACCATGAAAGGACGCTTTCCATCTGCAAAATGGTTCGGTCATGGGAACTGGATGACAACGCCTGATGGGGGAAAACCCTAAGGTAGACAGAGCTTTTGTTTTGTCATAAACTTGCCTTTGTACGAAAACTGTGGTTACTCCGTATCAACATACTATAAATAGAAACAAGGCTTTGTATGAAATTCAATGAATTACTTTTATCCCAACCGATCCTCGACGGCATCGCCGATGCCGGCTTTACCGATTGTACGGAAGTCCAGGCGAAGATTCTTCCCATTTCTTTGCAGGGAAAAGACGTCATGGTGCAATCCAAGACCGGTTCCGGGAAAACCGCCATTTATCTTCTGACGATTCTTCAGGCATACGTCAAAGCGAAAGAGGCGGGAAAAGACACGCCGAAAGCGTTGATCGTCGCTCCGACCAGAGAGCTTGCCGTCCAGATCGAGGAAGATGCCATCAAGCTTGCCAAGCATGTGGAGGGCGTCGTCATCGGATGCTTTTACGGCGGAGTCGGATACGAAAAACAGGATGCGCTTATCGAAAAGGGGTGCGATGTGTTCGTCTGTACCCCGGGACGGATTCTCGATTACCAGAAGGCGCACAAGATCGATTTTCGCCAGTTTGATTTTTTCATCGTCGACGAGGCGGATCGGCTGTTCGACATGGGCTTCTACCCCGACATCCAGAAGATGTTCAGTTTGCTTAGGGACAACAGAGAGCGGCAGACGATGTTGTTCTCCGCGACGCTCGGGACCCAGGTGCAGAACCTTGCATGGCAATACATGAACGAACCGCAGGAAATCGCCATCCATCCCGAGGAAGTGACCGTCGATAAGATCGTCCAGGAACTGTATCATGTCAGTAAAGACGAGAAGTTCGGTTTGTTTCTTCGGATAATGACGAAAGAGAACCCCGACAGTTGTCTGATTTTCACGAATACCAAGGCGCGGTGCATTGAAGTGGCCAAACGCCTTACGCTGAACGGTTTTCCCACGAGCTATCTGATGGGGGATATGCCTCAGTCCAAACGGCTTGCGACGATCGATCGTATGAAAGACGGGAAGATCAAATACCTGGTCGCCACCGATGTGGCCGCGCGGGGTCTTCAGATCGACGACCTGTCTTTGGTGGTCAACTATGATATTCCCGAGGACTATGAGAGTTATGTCCACCGTATCGGAAGGACCGCCCGTGCAGGGAAGAGCGGCAAGGCGATCACGTTCGCCGACGAGGAATACGTGTACGGCCTGGAAGCGATCGAGAATTTCATCAAGATGAAAATCCCCGTAATCTGGCCGGAGGAAGGCGATCTCCCGGCGGTCGAGGACAAGACGAAAGGGATGCGTTTCCGGGATATCGTCTCCGAACGTGAATATAGTTCCCACGGACCCGACGTTTCGTATTCCCATGGGAGGTCTCGTTCCGGGAACCGTCGCAATGACGGGCACAGGTCCGCCCCCTCCACTCGCAGGCCCCGAGAGAACGAGCATCGTGCTCGTGGGGAGCGGCGTTCTCCAGGCGGCACTTCCCAGGCAAATGCGTCGAAGGGCCGACAGAAAGGTCAGGGACGCAAGAGTTATACGGAGATTCAGAATCTTTCTTTGGAAGAACGACTTGCATATTACAAGAAGGAATATCAAGAGGAAAGCCGCCCGATGAATGCCGAACATCCGCTTCCTCCGAAGCAGAAGGCCGCGGTTCGTTTGTCGCCGACGGCCAAGGCTCCGCAAAATGCAGAAAAACCCATCGCCCAGAAAAAGCCGGGATTCTTCGCCCGTCTGTTTGGTCGCAAAGGGAAGGATGCAAAGAAGAAATAGGAGAGAACAGCGTATGGCTACCATCCGTATCATTAT
>JBAXYP010000305.1:0-3075 GCA_041670725.1 Sphaerochaetaceae bacterium | reverse complement strand
TGGAAGATGCGGGAACGTGTTTTGGCCCCTGCCCGTCAGTCTTCGCCGAAGGATTCTTTTTTGTGAGGTGATCAATTTCGGGAACATCCATGAACGACGGGAATCTCAAGGCATCATCGGGAGCGTGATCGGGGACGACCACCGTGGCACACTCTTCTTCTTGCGGCACACTGTGAGCGCTTTTCTCTTTTCGTTCTGCCAATTTCTGTGCTTTGCGTTCCCGTTTGGCCGCAAGCTTCGCTTCCTTGGCTCTCCGTCGTGTCTCTTTCGCGGAAAGGGGCTCTTCCCCGGTTTGCGCCTCGGCATCACCAACTTTCTTGCGTTCTTCAAGTTGGGTGGCAAATTCCTTTTTCTTCCGGTACCGCGCGTTGAGCGGTTTTCCCACCATGACCACAACAACCAGAAGCAGACATTCGGCGAGAAACGCCAACACAACGTACAGGGAAGCCTGACGCACCGAAGACGTGCGGGCGACAAGCCACGCATACAGGCAAGCCGGATGAGGATTCTCTCCGTGCATTCCCAACAGGAAATTCACCGTGGCGTAGATGGCACACCACAGGGGGAAGGTAAGGAAGGAAAAGGGCTTTCTGCCGCGAAACAGGAACGTACACACACAAAACGAGAACGCAAGGAAAGCCAGGGGAACCAACGCAAACGGACTGGAGAAACCGAAGCCGGCAAGTTCCCGGAGCCGGGACGAAAAGGCGGCCAATGGCATGGGATTCCGTCCGGTCACATCCAAGACGACGAGCGCCGCCACAAAGGCGGCAAGGGCCAGCATCACCAGAGCGAACACCGTCGAGAACCGCACTCCCTTCCGTTTCTTTACTTCCATAGTCAGTCTCTTCTCCCCACGCACAACGAACGTTCCGCATCCAGAAACGGAACGGAAAGCTTCACCGTCGTGAATTCCCATGGACGCTTGAGGTGGGACAGCTCTTCCTTAAAGACTTCCTCCCTCCCTTTGTACAACATGACGACACCGCCCCGTTTGAGAATGGGATCAATTTCGTCTTCTATGTCATAGAAAGGATGAAAGGCCCTGCAGGTTATGATTTCGTACTGCCTATCCACTTCGCAGAGACGCCGACATACGACATCCACGTTGCGAAGGGCGCAGGCCTTGATGGCGAATTCCAGGAAATCGGCACGTTTCTCCATCCGTTCGATCAACGAGAAGCGGCAGGACGGCATGCCGATGGCGAGCGGGATCCCCGGAAGACCCGCACCGCTACCCATATCGGCGACCGCCGGATCCTTGTAGCCGGATGCAAGGTTGGAGAGAGTCGGAAGCCCGGAGAGGGAATCGGCGAAATGACGGACGATGAAATCGTCCCCTTCCGCCTTGACCATCTTCAGCATGGGATTATACCGCTCCAAAAGCCCGTAATACCGGACGAGTTGTCCGACCTGTTCCTCCGAAAACGAAAGATGCAGCATCGAAAGACACTTGCCAAGCAATTCACTGTTGATCGGTTTTCCCATGTCCTTTCCCTTTTTTCAGATGGAGGATCAGCAACGCCAAGTCACTCATCCTCACTCCGTTGATCCGCGAAGCCTGCCCCACGGAGGCGGGACCGACCGCCACAAGTTTTTCACGACCTTCGCTGGAAAGCCCCATGACACCATCGTAGGAGAAATTCTGCGGGATGGCAAGATTCTCCAACTTCTCGAACCGCTCGATTTCCCGATCTTCCTTGTCGATGTACCCTTGGTATTTCACCTCAAGTTCCGTCTGGTAGCGTATGGGTTCCCGAAACGAAGCCAGTTCGGGAATCGCGCCGATCATGTCGGAAATCGAAACATCCGGATTTCTGAGCGCTTCGTAGGCGTTCTTCTGCTGGTATCCGTGCTGGCGCAACAATTCCTTGACCGCCTCGATGTCAGAGACTTTTTGCTTCAGGCGTTCCAACGCCTCCTCCTTTTGGAGACCGACGTCGAATCCTTTTCGGGTCAACCGCTGATCGCTGGTGTCATGCCCCAGATGCAGGCGATACTCCGCCCTGCTGGTGAACATCCGATACGGCTCGGTCGTTCCCATCGTCACCAAATCATCGATCAAGACGCCGATGTACGCTTCGTTGCGCTTGAGAATCAGCGGCCCCGCACCGCGAAGTTTCTGTGCCGCGTTGATACCCGCCATCAAGCCTTGGCAGGCGGCTTCCTCGTATCCGCTCGTCCCATTGGTCTGTCCGGCGACGAACAAGCCTTCCATCCGCTTGCTTTCCAGCGACGGATACAGCCCTTTGGGATTGAGAAAATCATATTCGACCGCATACGCCGGACGCATGATCTCGGCCTTCTCGAGCCCCTTCACCGAATGGATGAAATCATCCTGCACATCTTCGGGAAGCGACGAGGAAAGTCCGTTGAGGTACATTTCCTCCGTACCCAACCCTTCCGGCTCAATGAATACCTGATGTCTCTCCCGCTGGGGGAAACGAACCACCTTGTCTTCGATGGACGGACAATACCGCGGCCCTTTGCCTACGATCTTTCCTCCGTACAGCGGGCTTCTGTGAATGTTCTCCCTGATGATCGCATGGGTCCTCTCGTTGGTCCAGGTGATGTAGCACGGGACCATCGGACGATCCACCACATCGTAATCGAAGGAGAACGGCATGATTTTCTCATCGGCGTCCTGCCGCTCCATCGCATCCAGATCAAGGGAACTCTTTCGTACTCGCGCGGGAGTGCCGGTCTTCAACCGTCCCACGTCAAACCCCTTGTTCCTGAGCGCCGTTCCCAATCCTATCGCAGCCTGTTCGTTCAGCCTGCCGCACGGAGCATCGTACTCACCGATGAATATCTTCCCTTCCATAAAGGTTCCGGTGGTCAGCACCATCACCTTCGCGGTGATCCGATGCCCGCGCTGAGTGACGACCCCCACGAACCGATGATGGTCATCCTCGATGATGTCCACCACGGTATCCATGAACAGCTTCAGATGGCTTTGCCCTTCCAGCGTTTCCTTTGCGAGCCTGCTGTAGGTGAATTTGTCCGCTTGGGCGCGCGGAGCCTGTACGGCCGGACCTCTGCGCCGGTTAAGGATCCGGTACTGGATCATGCTTT
>JBAXYP010000304.1:0-3076 GCA_041670725.1 Sphaerochaetaceae bacterium | reverse complement strand
TCGTTCTATTCTTGGAGATATGAGACGGAAAGCGCGGGGAGATTCCTGGCGACGACCGAGATCGGATCGCATTGGATTGACCTGATGCGGTATCTCACCGGAGAGGAAGTGATTGCGGTAAGCGCCACATATGGGCATTTCTTTCCCGACAGGACGATCAAGGACGGCATGCAGTTTCCTGCGGGCTCCGTGGAAGGGAAGCCGTTCCATACGGATGCGGACAATGTCGCGCTGGTTGCTTTCCGTCTCGGCAACGGTGCATTGGCAAGCATGACGCTCTCCGAGATTACGCCGGGCAGATACAACTACCTTGATGTGACGGTGACGGGCAGCGACCGTTCGTTCTGGTGGAATTCCGAAGATCTTAATCGGCTTCATATCGGAAGGAAGAACCAGTGCGTTGAAGAAAAGGTCTTCGCTTTCGGCGACGGGTTTAACGACTCGGTCACCAATATGCTGAGGGAAGTGTATCGGGACATTGAGCAAGGCCGGCGTTCCGATGATGCGGCGTATGCGACGTTTGCCGACGGTTTGATGAATACGAAAATCTGCAACGCCATTTATGAAAGTGCGCGAAACAATGCGAAATGGGAGGAAATACGATGAACGATCCGGTAGTATTTGTCACGGGAGCGGGAAGAGGTTCGGGAGAAGCGATTGCGAAACGTTTTCTCCGCGATGGAGCGACGGTCATCGCCAGCGATTTGAAAAAACCGGAATGGGATGCCGGCATCTACGAAAAGCATCTCGTAAGGTACGCCCTCGACGTTTCCGACGAAAAGGCGGTGACCGTGGTGGTCGGGGAAGTCAACAAAAATACGACGGGCGTTAACATTTTGATCAATAACGCCGGCATGGCAAAACCCGACGCTCCCATTACCGAAGAATCCATCGAGGCATTGGAGAAGTTGTTCAAAGTGAATATGGAGGGAGTGTTCTTTACGGTTCGGGAAGTGGTGAAAAACCTTGAAGCGAAAGGACGTCCGGGTGCCATCATCAATGTGGCCTCGGTAGCGGGGAAAAATGGTTTTCAAGGGAGCTCCCTCTACGGGGCCACAAAAGCGGCTGTGATCGGCTTCACAAGGAATCTCGCTCCCGAACTCGGTCCGTTCGACATTACGATCAATGCAATCTGTCCTGGGAGCGTGGATACTCCGATGATCGCCGATGTGATCAAGAACATTTCTTCGCGTACCGGCATGACGATCGATCAAGCCAGAGAGGCTATGGAGAACTCGATTCCGATGAGAAGGTTCCAAAAGCCGGAGGATGTCGCCGCGCTTTGCGCGTTCCTTGCCTCTGACGGTGCGCGGAACATCAACGGGGAAAGTATGAATCTTGACGGTGGTACCGTCAGGGATTGAGCGAGAAACAGAGAAACAAGGAGAAAAGAATGAAAAGAAGTTTTGTGTGGATTTGTGTGTTGTCCATTGCCTGTGCCGCCTTGTTTGCCGGCGGTGCGTCCGAGGAGAATGCGGCGTCATCGTCAAAGATGAAGATAGCCGTACAGTTTGGCGTGGGGGGGCTTGGGGACCAAAGTTTTAACGACAACATCAACAACGCGATCCTCGCCGCCCAAAAGCAAATCGAATTCGACTATGACTATGTGGAGCCGAAAGCTGTTTCAGAATTCGAGAATTTTTTCAGGGAATTCGCCCAGTCAAAAGAATACAGCCTGATTGTCGCAGCCGGTTCCGATGCAGCGGATGCCTGCTCAAAGGTCGCGAAAGAGTATCCGGAGCAGAAATTCCTGCTTATTGACTCTCCGTCTCGGGATCCGAACGTGTTGGGCGTCACTTTCAAGGACAACGAATCCACCTTCCTCGGCGGATTTGCGGCGGGCAAGATTACCAAGACGAATAAAGTCGGTGTGGTCGGTGCCCTCGACATCGATGTGATCAATGGGTTTATCGCAGGATGGGAAGCCGGCGTGAAGCTTGCAAACCCACAGGCCATCGTCTACCGTGCCTATTGTGGTGGATTCAAAGATCCCGTCACCGCCAAAGAAATGGCGCTTCAGATGTACAACAATGGCGCCGACATTGTGTTTCAGGCCGCAGGAGGGTCCGGTCTTGGTGTTTTCCAAGCCGCGGAGGAAACGGGAAATCTGGCCGTAGGCGTGGATAGCAATCAGAACCCATTGAAGCCAAACAGTATCGTCATGAGTTGCGTTCGGAGTTTTACGGCAATCATTTACAATGCGGTCAATGACCTAAAGGACGGAAAATTCAAGGCCGGCACAACGCTCCAAGCCGGTATTGCCGATGATGCCGTCGACTGTACGTTCGAAGGTTCGAACGTTTCGGTTGACAAGTCCGTGAAAGATGCGATGGAAGCGCTCAAACAGGATGTCAAAGCTGGGAAGGTTCAGATTCCTTCCAAGCTCTGAACAGCGAACCGCGACCGTCCGGTCCGTCCGAAGACGGACCGGATCTTTAGGGGAATATTTTCCGGGCAGGAGTAGCGATGCAATTACTGGCGACGCACGGCATCTCAAAAAGATTTGGGGATTTCTGGGCCAACAAACACATTTCCCTGCATCTCGATTCTGGGGAGATTGTCTCTTTGCTGGGCGAGAATGGCGCGGGGAAAACCACCCTCATGAATATACTCTATGGTCTTTACCGGCCTACGGAGGGAAGTGTTTTCATCAAAGGGAAAGCGCACGGGATCACATCCCCGAAAGATGCGATTGACATGGGAATTTCCATGGTCCACCAGCATTTTATGCTGGTGGATTCCCTGACCGTCGTGGAAAACATCATCATCGGAAAAGAACCGCGAAAAGGATGGCGGATCGACATTCGGGCGGCCAACGAACGCGTTGACGAACTTTCTTCGCTTTATGGGCTCAACATCAGGGGAGAGGCGGAGGTAGGGAAACTGTCGATGGGGGAAAAACAGAGGGTAGAGCTTCTGAAAGCCCTGTACAACGACTGTGACATCCTGATTCTTGACGAACCTACAGCCGTCCTTACCCCGGGGGAAGTGGATAATTTCTTTGCCATCCTTAAGAAGCTGAAGGATGCGGGGAAAGGGATCATCCTTATTTCGCACAAACTGAAGGAAACGCTCG
>JBAXYP010000303.1:0-3080 GCA_041670725.1 Sphaerochaetaceae bacterium | reverse complement strand
CGATCGGCGTGGTAATGATGCTGATGGCGTCAGCGCCTTTTGCTTTGTCCACTGTTTCCATCGTCGGATGTTCGCCGGTTGTCTCGATGTCAATCCCCAGTTCCTTCGCGTAGGTCTCAAAAAGAGGCCTCTCCTCTGGTCTCACCGAAAATGCAATTACTTTCATCATCGTCTCCTGCGGGGAGGATTCATGATCCTTTCCCTGTTTTTATGATACGATGAGAGAGCTTGTTCGGCTACATCCCTTAGGGTTTTCCTTGGCTTGCAGTCCGTTTTTTACAAAAAGGTGGCGAAACATGAAACGGTGTCAGTGGGCGGAAGGAGATACGTTGTTGCGGGAATACCATGATACGGAATGGGGTGTGCCGCTTCATGATGATCGGAAGCAGTTTGAGTTCCTTTCGTTGGAAGTGATGCAGTGCGGACTGAGTTGGCTGACGGTACTCCGCAAACGGGAAGTGATGTGCTCTCTTTTCGCAGGGTTCGATCCGCAGAAGGTGGCGTCGTTTGGCGAAGAGGAAATACGCCGGATGATGGAAACCGAGGGTATGATACACTCTCCGAGAAAAATCAAAGCGATTATTGCAGATGCCGCTGCATTTCTTCGCGTACAAAAAGAATTCGGTACGTTTTCTTCGTATTTGTGGTCTTTTACCGATGGGAAGGTCATGGAATATCCCGGTCACGCCGACGGTTCGGTGAATGCGGCGAGGAATGAACTCTCCGACCGTATCAGTGATGATCTCAGGCGGCGCGGATTTTCATTTCTCGGTTCCGTCACGATATACGCCCATTTACAGGCGGCCGGCGTGATCAATGATCATCGGGATTATTGTTTCCGGTACAATCGGACGGAAGGAGTATGAACGTTTTATGCCGGGATTCGTCGGCTTTCGCGTCGCAAAATACGGTTGTCCCGGACTATATGGGGATTACATCCTTTTGCACACAAAAAGGGAGGAAGAACGGCTCCCTCCCCCGATTTGAAAAGATTTTGTTTCACCGGCTTTGCGCGTCCAGCCCTCCGTCGAGACGGATGCCCGAACCCATGAGGTGGGCAGAGACGTCCGATGCAAGGAACAGCGCCAGATCGGCGACTTCCTCCGGTTTGCAGTATCGCTTGTCCAAATAGGCAGAGGCGAACAGTTTTTCGCTCTCCTCGGGATTTGCCGAGGGGCCGAGCGTGCTTTTTTCGATGCGGTGGATCATCGGCGTCTCGACGGCTCCGGGGCAGATGTAGTTGCAATGAATTCCCTGCGGTCCGAGTTCCATGGCGGCCGTCTTCACCAGACCGGCGACAGCATGCTTTGAAGAACAGTACGCCCCCATGCCCGGTGCTGTGGTGAAACTTCCGTTGGATGCAATGGTGACGATGGCTCCGCTCTTGCGCTTGAGCATTTCGCGCGCGGCGTATTTGATGCAAAACATCGGAGCGAAAACATTCACCGCATATACTTTCTGATAGTCTTCCAACGTACTGTCCACGATCTGTTTGTTCTCGCCTTCGGTTCCGGCGGTGATCACCATGACATCGATCGTCCCGTAATGGGCGGCGGCTTGTTCCACAAACCGCTTGACGTCTTCTTCTTTCGTGACGTCGGCGACGAATCCCTTGATCCTGTCGGGGGAGAGCCCAAGAGTGGGAATGAATGCGTCCAGCTTTTCCTGCTTCGTCGAGGAAATGGCCAAACGGCTCCCTTCGCGGGCGAATGCCCGTGTCAAGGCCTTCCCGATGCCTCCGGTGGAACCGGTGATAAGTACGACTTTATTGGTAAGTTTGTAATCCATTATATTGCCCCCAGAAGAAATGGTATCTTCGACACGAAAGGTAATGATAATCACGGCAAAAGGAAACCCGTTCGCTTTGTGGATGCCGAAAAGGGAGGTGCGTCATCGATGCCGATTCCGAAGAAGGGTGGGAGTCAGGGATGAGCGATGAAAGGGAGGTCCGGATACTGGATGAAGAGAAGTTTCGAGAGCAATGCCGCGACAGCTTCCGCTCCTTCCGGCCGGAGGTGTGTGTCATCCGCATCGCCGTCCGGGTAATGTGGGTAAAGACCCGCATCGAAATGCATGAAGTACTTTCTGCTTTTCAATGATCCCAGCTCTTCGATTTCTTTTCGTGTGGGTGTGGTCAAGTCAATGAAAGGCAATGACATGTTTCTCGCAACGGCTTCCATTGCTTGAGGATAATCCCCGAGGGTATGCATGAGGTATTTCCCATCAAGAAAATTGCGGCGGGAAATTGGGCTCACAAACACGGGATGTCCGCCTTTTTGCAGAATGGACTGCGCCATATACCGTAGGTTTGCGCTGTAGGATGTCCATGGTTCGGTATGACGTTCTTCGTCCATTTTGTTTTCATTGTGTCCGAACTGTATGATACCGTAATCTCCTCCGTGCAAATCAGAAAGGCAGGCCGCAAACGCACCTTCGTCAAGAAACATTTTCGTGCTCCGTCCGTTGATCGCGCGATTGTCTGCCGTCCATCCTTTCGCAAGGTGTTTTCCAAAGCACATTCCCCAGCCCGTTTCCGGATACACGTCGGGATTTTTCTGTGCGCAGGTGGAGTCTCCGAGCAAAAACACTTTCGCCATTTTCCTTCTCCTTTTTGACAGTAATGCGATCTTCTTGAAACTTTGCACAGTGGTTCTTCTTTGACAAATGTATCATTGTTTGACATTTTCCGAACGTTGAATTTCTTGTCATTTTTTCTTACAATACCAACATATGTATTCACTGGTAATTGTCGATGACGAAGAGGAATTACGTACCGGTCTTTCCGAAGGGTTCCCATGGGAAAAACTGGGATTTCATGTCATCGGAACCTTTTCCAATGCAAGGGATGCACTTGCCTTTTTTCGTGTTACCCGGGTGGATGTATTGTTGACGGACATACGGTTGCCGTTTATGTCCGGTTTGCAGCTGATCGACGAAGTGTCCCGCCTTCCGGACAACAAAACGGTTTTTTGTGTCATCTCCGCATATGACGATTTTTCATACGCCCAGGAAGCTATTCGCCAAGGCGTGAAGTATTATTTGCTGAAACCGGCCGGCTTTCCCGAAATCCAGGAAGCCTT
>JBAXYP010000302.1:0-3093 GCA_041670725.1 Sphaerochaetaceae bacterium | reverse complement strand
TCGCGGTAATACGCTTTCACCGCCGTTCCGAACTGTCGTTCCTTCTCTTCGATCGTTTCTCCTTCCGTTCCGCTGAGAAAGTCGGCGCTACGGAGGAACGGTACGGCAAGAACGACCGCTTCGTCACCCAACGGGACGATGATGCCGTCGTCGTTTGCTTCCGCCACCACATGGACGTCCAAGGCGGAGAGGACATCCTTGGCCGCTTCCAGCTTGGACGGCGAGTCGTGGTTGCCCGCGGTGATCACCGCCGTTTTGCAACACGTGTCGTGCAGGGAGGCGAGAAACGAATAGTATTGTTTCTCCGCCGCATGGGGAGGATTGGCCGTATCGAAAATGTCCCCCGAAACCAACAGCGCATCGATTTTTTCCTCTTTGATGGTTGCGATCAGCCAATCGAGGAAGTGCCCGAACTGTTCCGTGCGTTTCTGGGTATACAGTTCGCTTCCCAAATGCCAGTCAGATGTATGAAGAATCTTCAATATTGTTCCCCCACGAAAACGGTCTTCAGACCGGGCTGATCATACATACCCCCTTCGATCGGACGGACGGGAAACGGCAGATCTTCTTTCCGGAAGAGGATCATGGAAGTGACGCCATGGGAGGCGAGTACCTTGATGAGGCGGAACAGGGCGTGCGTGTCCACGTAACCGGTTTCCACCGCCGTGTTGCCGTGGACCAACGCATACGCGCCGTCGATCATAGCACCTCCATGTCGGAACTCATCGAGAAAAAACCGCCAGGAAAGGGAATCCCTGTCCAATGCGAGCGATGTCGTACGGTAGATGTCATCCAGCGTTGCGGCGTTCGCCTCGAAAAAAGGAAGCGGCATGCCTTCCGTCGGCGTTATCTCATATTTCCACAGGGTTTGGCTGAGAAATCCGTTTTTCGCGTACATCGCCCGTGCCGTTTCTTCCGGATACAGTACCAACGGGACACCGAAATGCGCTCTGGCGAACGAGAGAAGAGATCCCATCATGCCGTGCCTGCGGTAACGCGGCCATGTGGCGGCGCCGACGATGTACCTGCACGGGTTGCCTTGGAAAGAGCAGGGAAGGGCATGCAGACAACTGGCGATGGTCTCTCCGTCCCTGATGAGGACGACATCGTGTGGGTGGTATCGCTCTGAGAAAAATGTCTCAAGGAAGGATGGTTCCTCCTTGAAGATCGTGCTCCACATCTCCTTAAGCTGGGCGTCATCCGCATGCGTGGCGATTTCAGGCATGGATCGGCTCCTCCGCGTTACGATAGAAACGGAGCATGCTTCGCCCGTATTTCCGTTGGTCGATGGTTTCAAGCCTCCCGATAGCCTCAGGCCAGAGATCCTTCTCCTCGGATGGATAATGGATGATGAACAGACCGCTGGCGACGAGCAATCCTTCATGATCGATGGATTGGGCGAGTCTGATTTTCCCTTCCATGGCGAATGGGGGATCGGCATAGATGTAGTGAAATTGCCGTTTCGTCGTCGGAAGGAATTTCCAGACGTCGCACATGACCAGACTGATATCACTTTTCACGAAGCTGATGTTCCTGAGGATCGTCTCCCGTTTGCCTCTGTCCATTTCGACGAGAACGACGGGGGAGGCGTTTCTGCTTGCCGCTTCAATGCCGACGCATCCCGAGCCCGAAAACAGGTCGAGCCAACTGCGGCCGGACATATCCCCCAGTTGATCGAACAACGATTCCCTCATCCTGTCCATCGCCGGACGGATGATCCCCGGCGGACAGGTCACCGTCCTTCCCCGATACAAGCCACCTGTGATTCGCATACTCCTATAGTATCGAAAAACGCGACAGTTGCGAAGGGATGGATGACCAGCAACCTCAAAAGAAGTATACTCCAACGGAAGAGGTGCGTATGGAGAAATGGGACGTTTATGACTGTTGCGGGAACAAGACAGGTCGCACGATGGAACGGGGGCAGGATTGCAAGCCGGGTGAGTATCACCGTGTGGCGCATGTTTGTGTGTTCAACAGCAAAGGCGGCCTGTTGATCCAGAAGCGTACCGATACCAAAGAAGTATGGCCCGGCATGTGGGATCTCTCTGCCGGGGGCAGCGTTCTCGCGGGGGAAGACAGTCTTACCGCCGCCAAACGGGAGACGCATGAGGAGCTTGGGCTTGAAGTGTCGCTTGACTGTCCGGTGCTCACCATCTATTCCTCGAACGCAATTCACGACTATTACATCGTGGTGCGCGATCTTCATCGGGACGAAATTCACCTGCAGGAAGAAGAGGTGGCGGAGGTTCGCGGAGCGAACGAACGGGATATCCGGGAGATGATCAAAGAAGGAGCGTTCATTCCGTACCATGTCAATCTGGTGAAACTGTTGTTCGACCTTCGCCACGGAACGGGTCCCCATACGACAAGATAGCTTTCCTTTTTCCTTTTCCCCGGGGGGGGCGGAGGAAATTGCATAAAAACCGATGCTTGCTTCCACGGGCGTATCCTTCCAAGCTGTACGCATGGAGTATATGCTTGTCCGTTTTCAGTCTTCCATTTACCTGACCAGCAGAGAGAGAATGGAGACGATGCGAAGGACGGTGACCAGATACGGCAGGAAAAAACGAGAGGGCAGGTTCACCCATCTTGCGGAACTTGGGGACGAGACCTATTTTGTCGACAAGGAACTTTGCGCCTTCTTTTCCGTACCGTTGTCCAATCGCCGGCGTTTTTTGCCGATGGATCCGGATCTGATGAAAGCGTATCTGGATCTCGATCCCGTCAAGCGGGAGGAGTTCGCCAAAGAACATTTTTCCGTGCGGCGAATATTTCCCCCGCTCGTCGAGATCCTGCTCATAGCGGGGATTCTGCTTGTATTGGGTTACGTGCTTTTCTGGCCGTAGTAGGCGTTTTTCCCATGTTTGCGCAGGTAATGTTTGTCCAGGATGGCCTGTTGCGCAGGTTTGACATATGGGTTGATTGCCTCGGTCAGAGAGGCCATCTTGGCGCATTGCTCCAGTACCGTTGCGTGGTAAACCGCCTGCGCGGGATCTTTCCCGAAGGCGAACGGCCCGTGGTTGACGCAGATGACGCCCGGCACCGCCGTGATGTCCCTGCCTCGGAAGGTTTCGCAGATCACCAACCCGG
>JBAXYP010000301.1:0-3130 GCA_041670725.1 Sphaerochaetaceae bacterium | reverse complement strand
TGCCGAAGTTACCACGAAGAGCGGACTTCGGGAACTGATAGAAACGTTCTTATCCACGGATGTGAAAATAGCCGGAACCGTATTCAATGCATGCGGACGAGTCGCACTTACTTCGGCACGAGGAGAGTATCGATACGGCGCCTATTCGTATTATGGCTATGGATACGGTTATGGGGAAACGCCTTATGACAAGCACAAAAAAAACGAGAAGAAGCAACACCCGCATTCAATTCGTTGGTACAGGAATCGCTACAAACTGGAAATCAAAAAGAGAGGTTCCATCGACAGGCCCCTTGGAAAAGCATCGTTGGCTTTTCCCGACGGGATGCCGACCGATACGTTCGAGACGACCGTATACGATCCTCTATTCCATAAGCATCATGGAGTTGCGGCTGTCTCTGAGAGTTCCGCCCTGTCAGGTGAAATAGAGAATATCGAAAACGATAATTCTGCCAGAGGTGGAAAAAATGTGTGACATACTGGACAAGCACGACTGTTCTTGGTACCGTTCTGGACAAGGAGACAGGCGTGGGTGAACGGAGAGAGTTTCAGTGGAGACCTTGTAAGGGGGTCTGTTTCCTTTTCCGATGAATTGACAGGGAGCCGGTTTTTCCGACTCCCTTTTTTTAGAGGAGAGCCGAGCGTATGGAAACAAAAAACCTATTTGCATCTCGTTCCCTGTGTGAAATTTCCGATTTCACCATCGACGAACGGAAGTACCTGTTCAGACAGGTGCGTACCTTGAAGAAAGCCATCCATGATCGGGATGAAGCAACCATGGACCGCTTTCGAGTGAAGGATCCCGATTTCGGCATTTATGAAGTGTTTCTTGAGGATAGCACCAGGACAAAGGAGAGCTTCCGAAACGCCGCTGATTTTCTGCAAGTGAAAGTCAACGAGCTCAACACGACGGTCTCTTCCCTCAACAAAGGGGAAAGCTTCGCTGATACTTTCCATACCTTGACGGGCTACCATAACTGTATTTTTATCATCCGCAGCAAAGTGGAAGGGTTGTGTCGGTGGCTGAAAGATGACTGCGATGCATATGCCCGCAGAAACGGTCTTCCGTATAGGCCGGCGTTCGTCAATGCAGGTGACGGACGACATGAACATCCGACGCAAGAACTTCTTGACGAGTTCACCATCTTGGAGGACAACGGTTTCGATTACGACAATCTTCACATCGCTTTGGTGGGGGATTTGTTCCATGGACGGACCGTCCATTCGAAGGCGGATGGTTTGAAACTGTTCTCCCACGTGAAAGTCGATCTCATTGCGCCCGACGAACTTCAGATGCCGGATAATTACCGCATCAAGATGGAAGAGAATGGATTCGAAGTCAGGTCTTTCGACTCCATCGAATCCTATCTCGCCCAAGGTGAAATAAGTACGATGTGGTATTTCACCCGTCCCCAGTTGGAGCGGATGGGGGAGCAGGTCCTCCAGAAGGCCGACATGCTTCGTGCTTCCATCACCTTCAGAAAAGAGTTCATGGACAAGCTCAAGCCGGGAACCAAATTCTATCATCCCCTTCCCCGCCATAAACTCCATCCGACGATTCCCACGTTTTTGGACAATACACCGTTGAATGCATGGGAACGGCAGTCGATCAACGGCATGTACGTCCGTATCTGTCTGCTTTCCCTGATCGCCGGACAGACTGGATTCGACTACGTCCCGCCAAAACAGGTAGCCGTTGGAGAAGAGGAGGATTACATCGTGGAGGTGGATCTTTCCAAACATCCGGTGAAGGAGAAAATGGTCAGCGAAGGGGTTCACCCTATTAAGAACGGCATCGTCATCGACCATATCTGCCGAGGAGACAGTCCATCTGACATCAGGGACCACATGCGTTTGATCAGTAGGGTCCTGCACTTGGACGAAGCCAAAGGCGGCGAATGGGTTTCCTGCGGGCATAAGGCGGGAGAAGAGCATACCTACAAAGGAATTATTTTCCGTCCTGATGCGCGGGAGTTGGAACGGAAGGATCTGAAACGACTTGCCGCCGTTGCTCCCGGATGTACGCTGAACATCATCAAGGATGGGAAGGTGGCGGGAAAATACCGTCTCCATATGCCGCCGCGGATTTATAACTTCGATGATCTGCAATGTTCCAACGAGGCGTGCATCTCCAATCCCGCTGAGTGCGAAGGTGTGCCGGCGATGTTCTATCGGACCGAAGACAATTTGTTCGAGTGCGCCTATTGCGGTCGCACCCATACGTTCAAGGAAATATGGAAAAACGCCAAGTAGTGGCGTACACTGGATGAGGAGCGAATACAATGAGCAAAGACTATGCCGCCTTGCTGGCGGAAAAAGCATTGGAGAACGGCGCGATCCGGCTCAATCCCGACAATCCGTTTACATGGGCGAGCGGATACCGCATGCCGATTTACAATGACAACAGGCAGTTTCTTGCCGATTGGAAGAGCAGGGCGATGATCGCCGATGCGTTTGCCGACATGTTGCAAGCAGAGGGGTATGATCCGGCGAACATTGCCGGTACGTCGACGGCGGGCATTCCCCATGCGACAACGCTTGCCGATCGGCTTCATAAAAGTCTCTCCTACGTACGGAGTTCGTCGAAAGATCATGGCCTTCACCAGAGGATTGAAGGACTGGATGCGAGTGGCAGTTATCATCATGCGAAAGTCCTTTTGGTTGAAGATCTGGTTTCTACCGGAGGCTCTTCGGTGGAGGCGGTACGCTCGATCGTCCAGGCGGAGGGGGATTGCGCATATTGTTTCGCGATTTTCACGTATGGACTCCCACAGAGTGTGGATGCGTTCAATGCTCTCGATCCGTCATGCACGTTACGAACGATTCTCGATTATGACACACTGCTGTTTCATGCGGAAAGGGCGGGATATCTGACCGCGACGCAAGCGAAAGTTCTTGTCTCATGGCGTCTCGATCCGTTCGGATGGGGTGCGGCTCACGGGTGGCCGAAGGAGGAAAAGAGATGACGTACGTCGAACTGCTTCAGAATTCCGCACAGGAAGTTGGCAATTGCGCATGCATGGGACTTGATCCCCAACTTTCCGTGATGCCAGGGAAAACGACGGAACCGGTACGTGAACGTATCAATGCGTTCTATCAGGCACTGTTCCGCAGAATGAGTCTCTCCGGA
>JBAXYP010000300.1:0-3149 GCA_041670725.1 Sphaerochaetaceae bacterium | reverse complement strand
GGTGCTGACCAGCGTCACCAAGAACCTCGGCAAGTCCGTTCTCGAAGAGGGAAACTTCACGACCATGCATTGGAGCAAGATCTTCACCCGCAAGGACGTGATTCTCAGCGTGAAGAACTCCCTCCTGTATGCGGTGATTTCCGCGTCGTTCGGCATCGTGGTTTCCGTGGTGATGGCCAACCTTCTGGAACGCACCACCATCAAAGGACGGAGAATTCCTGACTTCTTGATCACCGTCGGATCGGGGACGCCGTCGGTGGTCATCGCTCTCGGCCTCATCATGACGATGAGGGGACAGTTCGGCCTCAACCTGTACAACACCCTGTGGATCATGATCATCGCCTATTTGATCAAATACCTGATGATGGGTATGCGGACGGTCGTCTCCGCCATGAGCCAGATCCATGTAAGCCTTGAGGAATGCAGCCGTATCTCCGGGGCGGGGTGGTTCAGGACCACGATGAAGATCACCGTTCCGTTGATCGCCCCTTCCATCGCCGCCGGGTGGTTTCTGATCTTCATTCCGACATTCTACGAACTTTCCATGAGTACGTTGCTGTACAGCAAGGATACCCAGGTCATCGGATACAAACTCCATTATTACTGGACCTACACCAGCCAGCAGCAGGCGAGCGCCATCGCTTTCGGCATTTTGTTGTTCATCGTGATTCTGAACAGCATCCTGAATAAACTCACCAAAGGGGAATTCTCGATTTGAGGAGAAACGAACATGTCCGTCATTACCATCGATCATGTAACCAAGGCATTCGGAAGCAGCGTCGTGCTGCATGATTTCACCGAGACGTTCGGTGAAGGGGAATTCATCACGTTGCTCGGACCTTCCGGATGCGGCAAGACGACGATGCTCCGTATCATCGCCGGTTTTGAAAAACCCACGAAGGGGCGCGTGTTGATCGACGAGAAGGTCGTATCAAGCCAAACGGTCTTCGTTCCTCCTGAGAGGCGGGATATCGGGATGGTGTTCCAAAGCTATGCGGTCTGGCCGCATATGACGGTGCGGGAGAACGTGGCCTATCCGTTGGAGATCAAGAAAGTGGACAAGGGAACGGCCCGGAAAAAAGTTGACCAGGTACTTGCCACCGTCCATCTCTCCCAATATGCCGATCGGATTCCCAGTCAGCTTTCCGGAGGCCAGCAGCAACGGGTCGCCTTGGCCAGGGCACTTGTCGCAGAGCCGAAACTCCTGCTTCTGGACGAACCGCTTTCCAACCTGGACGCGAAACTCAGGGAAAGCATGCGGTTCGAAATCAAGGAGATTCAGAACCAATTGGCCGTCAGCGTCGTCTACGTCACCCACGATCAGACGGAAGCGATGGCGATGAGCGACAGGATCGTCGTCATCAACAACGGCACCGTCCAGCAGGTGGGCGCACCGTCCGCGATTTACAATGATCCAGCAAACCCGTTCGTCGCCGATTTCGTCGGGAAGATTGATTTCCTTTCGGGTCTCGCCGAAGAAGGACGGATCAAGTTGGACGACTCCTTGCAATCAATTCCGTATGACGGGTCGCTTCGCTGTCCCGTCATCGTCGGAATCCGCCCCGAGTGGATTTCGTACGCCGAGACCGGGAACCTGAAAGGGACGGTGAAGTCCCATTATTATTTGGGGGACGTCAACGATTGCAGGATCGATATCGGGGGAGGCAAGGAACTTCGCGTGATTACCAATCCCTTTGAGAGCGGAGACGTTTCCAAAGGGAAGGAAGTCTCGTTGGCGATCAGAAAATCGTTGGTTTACAAAAAGGAAAGTTTCGGTTCGGATTTCCTTACGATCAAGACGTGATTACGTGCACGATCCATCTTGCGTTTTCTTTGATCTGAGGTAGGATGAAGTGGAGGAGCCGTGCATGTTGGAACCGATATCGTACACTTCCGTGCAGCTGAACCCCTTCACGCTGCTGGGAAAGGATTTGATGTTGATCACCGCGGGAACCGTGGCGAAATGGAATACGATGACCGCCGCATGGGGCGGAATGGGATACTTGTGGGAAAAGCCGGTTATGTTCATTTTCGTGCGTCCGAGCAGATACACCTATGCGTTTCTTGAAGATGCACAGGGGTTCACCTGTTCGTTCTTCCCGTCTTCCTGGCATGAGAAGCTGATGTACCTCGGCACTCACAGCGGCCGGGACGGAGAGAAGACGTTGAAACTGGGGATGCAGGCGGAAGTGCTCGAACCCGATCGGATCACTTTCGAAGGCGCTTCCTTGGTCTTCTCCTGCAAGAAAGCGGCGAAGATGCATCTGGACAAGAATCTGTTCTTCTGCCCTTCCATCGAACCGATGTACCATGGGAAGGATTACCATGAGATGTATGTCGGGGCGATCGATGCGGTCTATCGCGATCAGTGAGAGCCCGACGTCCACAGACCGAGAAGCGCCGCCATCCCTCCAATGAGGTTGGGGAGGGAAAACGAACCGGAGAACATCCAGTCCAGAAGCAATGCGGTGAACACCTGGCCGATGAACATCAGCAGGGACAGCGCGAATTGGGGCACTTTGTCGACGACCACCGATGAGAGCGTTACGGTGGCGACTCCGATTGCGCCTCCGAGATACATGTACGGAGCGGGATGAACGGCGGGGATCTTTGCCGTACCGGTTGCGAACAGCAACAGAATCGCACATCCGAGGCCGGTGATGTACGTCCACATCGTGCTGACCCAGACATCGGTTTTTTCCGCCAACCTGCCGTTGGCGATTCGTTGCAACAACAACGCGGCACCCGCGGCGGCCGAGAGAACGATGCCGAACATGCTCGCTCCTCCCATCACCACCATGATGGAGATGCCCAGGAGCACCAACGCAAGGCCTCCGATTTTTCGTATCGTCAAAGGATGCCGTTCCATTTTGAACCATCCGAACTGGTCGACCAGAATGCCAAAGACACTTTGTCCGAACAGTTCGGAAGCAAGCATGGCGGAGACGCTGATATAGGAAAACGCCACATTGTTGGTTACCGTCGGGATGATGCCGATTGCGCCTCCGAGATACAGATACCATCGTTGCCGTTTTGAAAACGGATTGTCCTTTTTTGCCAGGAGAATGATGGAGATCGTCAGCAGACCGGTGAAGTGGATCAGCGCCGTCGCCGGATAGACGCCCCATGCGTTGGTCAGCGTGCCGTTG
>JBAXYP010000299.1:0-3151 GCA_041670725.1 Sphaerochaetaceae bacterium | reverse complement strand
GAGGGTATGGGAAAACAATTCGTGGACTTCCTGCTCAGCGCCAAAGGCCAGGCGATTGTGGAGGAATCAGGCTTCATTGCCTTGAAGTAGCACGATGGATATACGATCGAGAAAACGGATCGAGCGGGGCGGCAGGGTGATCCTGTTCGTCTCCGCTTTGGTTTGTGTGGCGACGGTGGCCTTGATCACCATCTTCATTTTCGTTCAGGGTAGCCCGACGTTCCGTTCCGTTCCCCTCTCGGAGTTTTTGTTTTCCACCGACTGGAGCCCGTCGGCGCAAAACCCACATTACGGAGTGTTTTCCTTTATTGTGGCGAGCATGATCGTGACGACGCTTTCCCTCCTGTTCGCCACACCCATCTCTTTGGCCGCGGCCATCTACCTGGCGTTGTTTGCGAAAGGGAGGAAGGCGGCGATTCTGCGCGAGAGCATCGAGTTGCTTGCCGGTATTCCGTCGATCATCTACGGATTGTTCGGCATCGCCGTCGTGGTTCCGTTCGTCCGCGATACTTTTGGCGGCAACGGCTACAGCCTGCTGTCGGCGTCTTTGATCCTCGCCATCATGATTCTTCCCACGATCATCAATATCAGCGAAGTGTCCATCGCGGCCGTTTCCCCCACTCTGAAGGAGGCGTCGTCGGCCATGGGGGCCACGACATGGCAGACCATTTCCAGGGTCGTACTGCCCGGCGCCCGCAGCGGCATCATCGCCTCGCTTGTCATGGCGCTTGGAAGAGCGGTCGGTGAGACGACCGCCGTTCTCCTTGTCGGCGGCAACGCACCGCTTTTCCCCAAGAGTCCGGTTTCGATGGGCCGTACGCTTACGATGAACATCGTTACGGACATGAGTTATGCCGAAGGAGTGCATATGCAGGCGTTGTTCGCCACTGCCATGTTGCTGTTTTTCTTTATCTTGATTCTCAACTTTTTCGTCATCCATGCGACCCACAGGAGGGAGAAATGAACCGGAAAACCACGAACGCCGTCGCATTGGCCTGCGTCAGGATCCTGTCCGTCACTACGATCATCCTCCTTGTGGCGATCATCGGGTACATCGCCTTCCGGGGAGTGTGGAAACGCAATCGGGTCATTCGTGATGTGGTGCCTCTGGAGATGGAAAACAGGGGATTCGTCATCTCCGTCACCGACGGAAGCGATATCAAGGGTTTGTCCTGGTTCACCTTGCAGAAGATCGCGTTGGGAAAGGTGTACAGCCTAAGGAATCTCAGTGGGGTTGATGCTCCGATCACCTTGTACGTCACGAATGACGTTCTTCCTTCGTTTCTCGCGCATATGAGGATCGCGAACGACCAAATCGTCAGGAAAGAGACGCTTCCTTCGTCGATCAGGACGGGCGACATCGTCATCTCGAAAGAGAGGATCCCGAAGATGAAGACCGTTCCGCTGTATGACGAAGTGCTTGCCGTGCATCCATCCGTATCCGCCCTGTACGGCAACAACAGGATTTCCATGGTCGAACCGATCCAATGGAAGTACCTGCAGGAAGGCAAGATCGCCTCGTGGAAGGAACTCGGGGGACCGGATATGCCGGTACGTCAAGTCACCTCGCTTCAGGAACTGGAAACGGAGAGCGGTTCCTACATGATCATGGATGCCGGCGCATGGTGGAAGGCTACGCAACAGGACAAGGTTCCTATCTCGAAACTGGATGTCGTCGGCATTGAAGAAGGAAGAAACCTTACGTTCGCCTACATAACGACGAAAACGGTCGAATCGGGCAAGTACGGTGGCATCGGAACGATCATCGTCAATACCTTTCTGATGGTGATGCTTACCGTCCTGTTTTCGCTTCCCATCGGAGTGGCGGCGGCCCTGTGGCTCTGCGAGTATGCGAGGGAAGGAAGGATGAAACGGTGGATTCAAAGCGGCATCGACATTCTTTCCGCCCTCCCGTCCATCATTTTCGGACTGTTCGGCTTGTTGATCTTCGTACAGTTGTTCCATTGGGGCTTCTCGTTGATCAGCGGAACGCTGACCGTCAGCCTGATGGTGTTGCCCACCATCATTCGTACCAGTCAGGAATCGATAGCCAGCGTAGACCGAAGTCTCAACGAGGCAAGCCTTGCCCTGGGGGCGACGCGTATCGAAACGATTTTCCGCGTGGTGCTTCCCAGTGCGAAGCGGGGTATCGTCACCGGAATGATCCTGGCGATCGGACGTGCCATCGGAGAAACCGCCGCGCTGATCTATACCATCGGCAGCGGCACCGATATCGCGACGAGCCTGACTTCTTCAAGCAGGGTGCTTGCGATGCATATTTTTCTTACGATCACCGAAGGGCAGTCGACGGACAAAGCATTCGCCTCCGCCCTGGTGCTGATCATACTCGTGTTGATCATCAACACGGTTGCGAATCGTTTGATCCATACAAGGAGGCGATGATAATGCCTGCGTTCACCATACGGAATCTGCACCTTTGGTACGGTGCGGTACATGCCCTGAAGGACGTTTCCCTGGATATTCCTGAAAACGCCATCACGGCTTGCATCGGCCCGTCGGGGTGCGGAAAATCGACATTCCTCAGAACATTGGACAGAATGAACGATCTGATCGACGGAGTGCGCATCACCGGCGAAGTCCGCTTCGAAGGGAGGGATATTTTCAAGGAATACGATGCCATGGCGCTCCGCAAGGAAGTTGGGATGGTGTTTCAGCGTCCCAATCCGTTTCCGATGAGCATTCTGGACAATGTCGCCTACGGACCGCGACTGTACGGTCGGCTTTCCAAGGATCAATTGATGGAGATCGTCGAGCGGTCGTTGCGGCAGGCGTCTTTGTGGGACGAGGTGAAGGACAGGCTCCAGAAAAGCGCCCTGTCCCTTTCCGGAGGGCAGCAGCAGCGGCTCTGCATCGCGCGGACGCTTGCCATCCAGCCGCGGGTCATTCTCATGGACGAGCCGACTTCGGCGCTTGATCCGATCGCCACCGGCCATATCGAGGAACTGATGACCCAGTTGAAAGAGCGGTACACCATTGTCGTGGTGACCCACAACATGCAACAGGCGAGCCGCATTTCAGACAAAACCTGTTTCTTTTTGATCGACTCAGACCGGTGTGGGTATCTTGTGGAGAGCGGAGACACCAGCCAGGTGTTTTTTAAGCCGAGGGACAAACGGACGGAAGATTACAT
>JBAXYP010000298.1:0-3169 GCA_041670725.1 Sphaerochaetaceae bacterium | reverse complement strand
CCAAAAAACAATCCCAGTATCACACCGCATGGGGTAATGATTGGCATCAGCCGTTCCAAGACATGGTCGATGGCTTTCATTTTTGGGGTAAGACTCTGAAAATGAAACATAGTTTCAATCATAGACTTGTGGATTTTACCTGTCAAGGTGGAAGTTCCCATGATATGATGGGAAAAGACATCATACGCAAAGGAGCGGGGGAAAATTGCGGAAGCGGATCGGTTTGGTGCTTGCATCCATCCATACAGGTTCCTCGAAAGAGTTTTGGTCTGATCTTGCGACTCTGGCAAAAGAGCACGGAGATGCATTGTTCGTGTTTCCGGGCGGAAGACTGGAATGTCAGGACGGATTCGAGTTTCTCCGCAATGAAATCTACATGTTGGCCAATGCCAAGAACCTTGACGGTCTGGTAAGTTGGGGGTCTTCGCTTGGGGGGAGCGTGAGCGTCGCCGAAGTGGAGAAATTCCATGATCGTTTTCAAGACCTTCCATTTGTTACATATTCCCTGAAACTTCCCGGCCATCCCAACATCCGTTTTGACGCCTATGGGGGAATGCAGGCGCTCATTGCCCATATGATTCTCCACCACGGTGCAAAGCGGATCGCGTTTCTCAGGGGACCGGGCAATCATCAAGGAGCTCAATTTCGATACAGGGCATATGTCGACACCCTCGGGCAATACGGCGTACCGTTTGACGGGCGTCTTGTTTCCGATCCCGTGGCGTGGCAAGACGGGGAAAAGGCTCTCCGTCAACTGCTTGATGACCGGCATCTTGTACCTGGGAAAGACTTTGACACGTTGGTATGCTCCAGTGACATGATGATGTTTTCTGCCGGGAAGGTATTGGAAATGATGGGAATCGGCATCCCGCGGGATCTTCGTCTGGGTGGATTCAATGACAGCGAGGAAAGTCTGCTCTTGGAAAGCCCTTGCACGACGGTGCATATGCCGGTCGATGAAATGGCCTCATTATCATATCACCAATTGCTCGATTTATTGGACAATCCCCGCGATAGCGACGAAGATACCTTGCTTCCCGCTCCGCTGGTCATCCGCCGGTCCTGTGGATGTCCGGACTCTCTGGGTGGAGGGGATAAGGCGAGGGAACTGTTCGAAGGAAAACCCGATGCGTATGTATCATGGCTGGAACATAGTTTCCCGGGACATCCGGTACGGGAGCTTGTCGCTTCCGGTGATCCCCGCATGCTGGAAAAAGTTCTGCAAAGATATCTGCAGCAGGGCGGGGATACGTTGCTTGCGGACGAAGCGATCGGGTGGTACGACCGGTTCGTCAGCGGCAAACATGATAATCTCCATTCCCTTTTGCTTCGACAAAAAGATTTTGTCGACAGGGAGGAATCGTACAAGATGCGTATCCAGTCAAGGAAGGTCAACGCATTGAAGAGCGAGCTGTTGTGTACGCGAAGCATCAATTCCATTGCGTCGATCTGTACGAAATATCTGCCGCAACTGGGAATTACAGGTTGCTATCTGGTGTTGCATCAGGACAATGGGAATCGCCTGGTAGGAGGATTTGATGGAAACGGCAGGGTGGGACAGAGCGATTTGCCGGAGACGACATTGCTCCCCGATGTTGTCGCTTCCGCATTGCAGGAAGGTGTGTACGTGGTGGAACCTCTGTTCATGGAAAACCAATCGCTGGGATATGCAGTGCTCAAGACGGATGTGTTTTCCGGGACTTTGATCGAGGAGCTTCGTACGTCCCTTTCTTCAGCGATCAAGGGGACGATGCTTCTTGATGCGGCGAACAGGGCGAAGGAAATGGCGGAAAAAGCGCAAAGGACACGCAGCGAGTTCTTCGCCAACATCAGCAACGGATTGCGGGATCCTTTGGAGGCGATCGCCGCTTTGTCCCGTAGCAGCGAACGTTGGGGCGAGATCAAAAGCCAGCTTTCCAAGGCGAATCATTTGCTCGATTTGTCCCTCAGTCAGACGGGAGCGCTGGAATTGACGGAAAATATTACGGCATTGCGTTCCGATCTTCCGGCGGTGAAAGTCGATGGCCGCCTGTTTTCCGAAGTGGTCGATGCGATCAAAGACGTAATGGAAAGTGATGGAGATCCCTGCGAGGAAAACTATTCTGTCACGACGGAAGGACTTTGCCTGACATTGACCTCTTCCGAGCCTCATTGGACGGCGTCCCTGAATCGACAGGATCCGGGGTTCAGTTTGGCCGAACGGCTGCTCCTCATGGAAGGCGGTACGTTCACGCTCGTGGGCAATATGGTGAAAATGTTGTTTCCTTGGCCGGCATTGCAGGATACGGATGTCGCAATACGCAAAAGCGGAGATATCTGTTTCGTCGGAGAGAAGTCCGAAAAGGTTCCGACGATGCTTCCTTTCGTGCGGTTCCTTGATATTCAGAGTGTCATCAAGGATATGAAAAGTCTTGAACCGTACGCTGCGATGGCGCTGGATGCGGAAAAAGCCTCGTTCTCGATGCAATTGCTTGTCCGTGCGATGGAAACGGATGAGACGGCGAGAAAGATGCCCGTTCTTTGTTTTCATTGTCCCGAAGGATTTGACAAACTTTCCGATGCACTGAAGTCGCGGTTCAGGAGTATTCCGGGAGGATTCATTTTCATCGACGGAGACAAGATCCCCAAAGGGTTGGAAAAGCTCGGGATTCCTTCTGATTTCGTCATGCTGCCCAATGTGGACGCATTCGAATCATATGCGCGTCAGCGGTCCGCCGCATTGTTCATCACCACGAACACCGATGCTTCCCGACTGTCCGTCGTCCGAAGTTTCTCGCAAACTCCGATCCTCGTTGTGGCGGAAAAATTCGACAAGGATGAAGTTGAGGAACTTTCGGCGATCCCCCGTCTCATCATTGCGAACCTTTGTGTGTGTGATGTCGGATCGTTCATCACTCGGATTTTGTCTCTTGTCGGCGGGGAGGAAATCCTGCCTCCGCTGACCGGAGTCCTCGTCAAACGGGCCATCGTCTATTTGGACAAGAATGCGACGAATCAGATTTCCCGATGGCAACTTGCGGAGGCGATCAACGTCAGCGAGGATTATCTGACGAGGATTTTCCGGAAGGAACTTGGGCTTTCGCCATGGGACTATCTGAACCGATATCGGATTTTTCTCGCCACGAAACTGCTTCGTCAAACGTCTCTGACCATCAATGAAGTTGCCGGT
>JBAXYP010000297.1:0-3177 GCA_041670725.1 Sphaerochaetaceae bacterium | reverse complement strand
GATATACACGATGCCAACCCCCGCCTTCTTGAGCCGGAGCATGATGCCGAACAGTTTCTCGCTTTCGCGTTGGGTAAGCACCGACGTCGGTTCGTCCATGACGAGAATTTTCGTTTTATGGAACAGCGCCTTGAGTATCTCCACCATCTGCTCTTGCGCCACGCTCAACGATCGGACCAGCAGGCGGCTGTCGATCTCAAAACCGACTTCCTTGATAAACGCGTCGGCTTTGTCGAACATCGCCTCGCGGTCGAGCCGGTATTTTCCCTTGGTGAGCTCCTGACCGAGAAAAATGTTCTCGGCGACGGACAGTGTGGGAACGAGGTTGTATTCCTGATAGATGACGCCGATTCCGGCGTCGATCGATTCCTTCGCCGAGCGCAGTTCCCTACGCTCCCCGCCGAGGAAGACATCGCCTTCGTCCGGAGCGTAGACGCCGCCGAGAATTTTCATCAGGGTGCTTTTCCCCGCGCCGTTCTCTCCCGTCAAGGCGTGGATTTCCCCTTCCTTAAGGTCAAAATCCACATGGTCCAGAGCCTGGACGACGGCGAACCTCTTGGAAATGCCGCGCATCTGCAACAAGCGTTTTTCCATCGGAACCTCCTACGTCCTCTTGCCGTTTCTGGACAGGGAGTCCAGTCCGCACACGACGATGATGACAAGTCCGATGACCACGGTCTGCCAATACATGTTGACCCGAAGAAGCACCAGTCCGTTCTTGATAAGGATCATCAGCAATGCGCCGAGCACCATGCCGGGTATCGTTCCGCTTCCGCCGCTGAGCGAGGTGCCTCCCACGATGACCGCCGCTATGGAGTCCATGTCGAAAGTCCCTGCCGCATTGGGGTTTCCTCCGTTGAGGCGTCCGGTGATGATGACGCCGGCGATGCCGCAGAAGAGTCCGCTGAGCACATACACCCACATGCGGACGGCGTCCTTGTCGATGCCGGAAAGCGAAGCGGCGACTTCGTTGCCTCCCACGGCCTTCACCTTGTTGCCGAAAACCGTCTGGCTGAGGACGAACGAGAAGAAGGCGACCAATACCGCCATGATGATGACCATGACGGGGACCGGACCGACAGATCCCTGTCCCAGCGTGATGATCGCCTGGGAGGACAGGGAGGTGATGTATCCCTTGGACATGACAAGGATGATTCCCTTCACGACGTTGGTCATCGCCAAAGTCACGATGAACGCGGGCAGTTTGATCTTCGTCACCAAGAGTCCGTTCATCAGGCCGACGGCCACGCTGCACAGGATGCCGATCGTCACCGCAAGGACGACGGGTGTGCCGTCAAGCAGGAGATACGCCATGATCATGCTGCACAGCGTCATCGTGTAGCCGACGCACAGGTCGATCCCGCCCGAGATGATGACGAACGTCTGGCCTATGCCGATGATCGTCACCATGGTCATCTGCTTGAGTACGTTGAAGAGGTTCGAGGATGTCAAAAAGTTCTTCGTCGCGAACGAAAGAAACACCCCGATGGCAAGCAACATCAAGCCGAGTCCGGCTTCCCGATGCGCCGTAAACATGTTTGTGAATTTGTTCCGTTTCATGGTTTTCTCTTTGCAGGGAGAAACCGGGGAAGCGACGCTTCGCCCGGTTTTCCAAACGAACGATCAGTATTTCTCGCCAACGTTGTCGGCGTTCACCACGACGAACCCGGTATCGGTGTTCTTGGGAATCGGCGTTCCTTTCGTCGCGTACTCGTACAATTCCTTTACGGCGATCCTACCCCAGTTGTACTGACCCTGGGTGATGGTGGAGTACACCTGACCGTCCTTTACGCCGTTGATGACCGGTTCGAGATCGTCGAAGACGATGAGGGTTTTGTCCTTCTTGGTCCAGCCGCGCGATTTGAAGGCGGTGATGCCGGCTTCTCCCGCAGCGTCCACTTGGATCAACGCATCGAAGTCCGGATATGAGGTGATCATGTTGTCGATGTCACTGAGCGCTTTGTTGATGTCCCCGCCGGAAGCGCTGGTTTGCACGATCTTGATGTCGGGATACTTCTCGTTCAGCACATCCTGCACGCCGTTGAGACGCTGGATCAATCCGGCCTGGGAAACGACGCCAGTCTCGCAGATGACAGTCCCCTTCCCGTTCAACGCCTTGCCAAGTTCCTCACCCATGGCGCGACCGGCTTTGTAGTTGTCCGTTCCCACATACCCCAGGCGCTTGGATTTCGGAGCGTCCGTATCGAAGCACAGTACGGGAATTCCCGCATCGGCGGCTTTGTCGATGTACGGCGTCAACGCATCCGAGTCGCACGGTCCGATGATGATCCCGTCAACCTGCTGGGTGATCAAATCCTCGACGATCTGGATCTGCTGGGATACATTCCCGTTTTGCGCCCCTTCCTTGATGACGGTGCCTTCGATCCCGTTTTCCTTCATGCCGATATCGCAACCTTTGCCAACGGAATCGAAAAACGGATGAATGTTCGCGTAGACGATGGCATAGGTGTATTTCTTGCCGCCGTGCATACTCTCCGCTTTCGGCGAAGGCGCCTCCTGCGTCCCCTGCGCCATCAGACACGCCATACCCGATATCATGACAAACAAACAAGAAAACAATAGTTTTTTCTTCATGGCAACTCCTTTTGTACGCTCAGTATAAAGTCGTTGGAGAAACGCACAATGGAAATACCAAAACGGTTTCTTGATTTTTCACCGATACCGTGCGGCCGAATCTTTGCGATTCCCTAAAAATCCTTTGCAAATCACCGATTCCGATATTCCCTCGGAGTGACGCCGGTGTTTTTGTGAAACACGGCGGAGAAATAATTCACGTCGTTGTATCCGATGCGCTCGGCGATTTCCTGATTGGTGAACGAAGTCGTCCTCAGATATTCCTTCGCCTTCTCCATTCTGATGCTCGTCAGGTACTTGATGAAACTCATCCCCTCGGTTTGCTTGAACAGATAGGAAAGATAGTTCGGGGAAACGCCGACGAAAGAGGACACTCTGTCGAGCATCAGCGAAAAATCGCCGTAGTGTTCCCGTACATACGCCTTCGCCTTGGAAATGGCCACGGCGCTGGAATCGGTGATGCGGTTCCGTATCGAAACCACCTCGCCCAGCATACGGACGAGATATTCCGTAAGCAACGGTTCGGATTCGATGCCGTCGACCTCAGCCCCAAACGGGGAAATCTCCTTGGTCTCCCCTCCG
>JBAXYP010000296.1:0-3177 GCA_041670725.1 Sphaerochaetaceae bacterium | reverse complement strand
TGCCATGAGGCGGAACCGGTGATCGTAATGAACAAAAGCGACATTCTGTATTCCGAACAAGAGTCCGAACGGTTTTCCCTGTATCATAAGCTCGGCTATCGTATTTTCGCCGTCAGTTCGAAAACGGGGGAGAACATCGAAGCGTTCAGGTCGATGCTCTCAGGAAAGACCACGGCGTTCGTCGGACAAAGCGGAGTGGGGAAGTCCACGTTGATCAATACGCTCTGCGGTTCGAACGAGCGGACGGGAGTCGTCAGTGAGAAGTTCAACCGGGGATGTCATACCACCAACCATGCACAGATGTTGCGACGCGAGGGTTTCGTGGTGATCGATACGCCGGGAATGCGGGAGCTTTTCCCTCCGCATGGGGACCCCCGGCAGATCGAGCAAAGTTTTCCCGAGTTTCGTGCGAATGACGGCGAATGCGCCTTTCCCGGTTGTCTTCATGACGAGGAACCGGGGTGCAAAATCAAGGAAATGGTTGCGCGCGGGGATATCCTTGCGGATCGGTACGAGAGCTACATCAGGATGCTCCGCTCCCTTTCCGAAATGACGCCCCAATGGGTGCAGAGAGAAAAGAAACTCCCCAGAAAGGGCGAGAAATACAAGGTGTATGATGGAGAGGCAGAGTAGAAAGGATTTGGAATTCGACAGGGTGCTGGAAGAGATCGGCGAATCGTGCCTGTCTGCCGAAGGCAAGGACGCACTTTTTTCCCTTCCGTTTTCCCAGGACAGGCAGGTTATCGAGCAACGTCAGGAAATCGTCTCGGCGTTCATCAGGCTGATGGCAAGCGGTATGGTGCGGCTTCCCTCGCCGTTTCCAGATCTGACGGAGTTTTTTAGAAAAAACGGCGATCTTCATTATAGTCCGGACGGATTGACGCTGTATTCCCTTTGCGTCTATTTGGAAAGCGCATCTTCTTTCATCGCTTTCTGTCATAGTACCCTTACGGACAATCAGAGGCTGGATGCCGTGGCATCGCTCTTCGCTTCCCGACTCGATCCGAGTCTCTGCGCATTGGAAAAGGATATCGCCTCTGCGCTTCAGGCGGACGGTACCGTAAAGCCGACCCATCCGGCCATCGCCCGCTTGATCCGGGAGGTGGAGGACACCCGGCAGGGAAGGATGAAATTCGCACGGGAGTACATCGTCGCGCATCGGGAAAAAGTGCAGAGCGAACAGGGAGCGTTCCGTGACGGACGTCTCGTCATTCCGATGCGGACGGATCGTTCCCAGAACGGGGACGGATTCGTCACGGGAACTTCCCAAACGGGAAACACGATGTTCGTGGAGCCGTTCCGACTTGTCGAGCTAAACAATCAGGTGACGATGGCGCAGAACCAGATTCTGGTGGAGACCGCCAGGATCCTGAAGGAATTCTCCGATCGCGCGAGGGCGCTGCGGGACGAATTCTCCGCGCTATCCGCACAGATCGCCTATGCGGACCAGTTCTACGCGTTGGCTCGGTACGCTCATCTCCATTCGATGAACAGGACGGATCTCGATCGCGGTCTCCTCGATCTCCGCCAGGCGCGGCATCCCTTGCTGGGAAGGAACGCGGTACCGATTTCCATCAGGCTTTCCCCAAAGGTGAAAGCGGTCGTCTTTTCCGGACCGAATGCCGGGGGCAAGACGGTGACGATCAAAACGGTGGGGTTGCTGAGCATGCTCAACGAGCTTTGCGGCTATATTCCCGCCTTGGAAGGTTCTTCCTTGCCGTTGTTCGACGACGTGTTTACGGAGATCGGAGACGAGCAGTCCATTGAGGAGGGGTTGTCGACCTTCAGTTCCCACATGCGGCGCATCGCGTTCATCCTGCACCATTTCACCGACAAGTCGCTGGTCATTCTGGACGAACTCGGTTCGGGGACCGATCCTGTGGAAGGTTCGGCTCTGGCTCGTTCCATCCTTGAGGAATGCCTGTCACACGCTTCGCTTGCCTTGGTGACAAGCCATCACGGAGTGCTGAAGGAATTCGCATACGCCCGAGAGGATGTGCTCAACGCGTCGATGGAATTTGACGAATCGAACCACAAGCCGACGTTCCGCGTCGTACAGGGAGTGCCCGGCGACAGCCATGCGCTCGATACGGCTCGGGCGATGGACGTCCCCCAGCTCGTGATCAAACGGGCCCAAGAATACCTTGGTTCTTCCGCGGTGCAGATCGGGGAGATCATCAAAGGATTGGAGAAAAAACGGCAGGAATTGCTTTCAAGGCAGGCGACGCTGGAAGAGCAGAAGCGTTCCTTGGCGACAAGGCTTGCGGAGGTGGAGACAAGGGAACTGGCCGTCCGACGTTCTTCCCTTACGTTGAAGGACGAGCAGTCCACCGATCTTGCCCGGTTCATGCGCGAGAAGAACAGTGAGTTGGAACGACTCGTCGCAGAGCTAAAGAGGGACGGAGTGACGCGGGAGAGAACAATTGCCGTGAAACAATACGTCACGTCGTTGAAACAAAAGAAAGAAGAGACGGACGACTGGTTGAGACAGGAAGAAGAAAGCCTCACGCCGGATACGGACGAAACACCGTTCGCCGTGGGAGACTCCGTCCTTTGCGGTCGCGCACGGCGGGAAGGCGTGATCGTGCGTGTGTTGGGCAAAGGCTCCTATCAGGTAGCCATCGGGCCGATGAAGATGACGCTCAAAGGGCACGAACTTGCGCGACCGAAGCGTTCCGAGAAACCCTCCGTACAAGTGGTTTTCAGCGGAAAGACTCCGGCTCCCGTGATGGAGATGGACGTGCGCGGCCTGACGCTGGAAGAATCCCTTTCCCGACTCGACCAGGAGATCGAACGGTGCCTTGTTCATGGTGTGACGCAATTTTCCGTCATCCACGGGTACGGTGACGGGATCCTGTCGAGAGGTATCGGAGAATATCTGAAGAAACATCCTTCGGTCAAGGATTACCGTTTCGCCATGCCTGAGGACGGCGGAATGGGCAAGACCTACGTGTTTCTCTGACGGCGTATGTCAATCTGACTGAGAAGCACAGCCGAGAATACGACTGCACATCCGGCGATTTCGTGGACGGAAAGTCTCTGCCCGAGGATCAAAAAGCCGAAAATAGCGGAAAAGACCGACTCGAGGGAAAGCGGCAGAACGGCATTCGCCGGTTCTACATATTTCTGTCCGATGATCTGCAGTGTGTAGGCCACGGCGCAACTCATGATTCCCGC
>JBAXYP010000295.1:0-3179 GCA_041670725.1 Sphaerochaetaceae bacterium | reverse complement strand
GTTTACCACCACTTGGTAAGTGTATTCGTCGAACCAACGGTCGGTCATGACGAAGAACCCTTTCTGTCCCGGTTCGTCGCCCCAGGAGTTTTCCACCCTCCAACGGTCCGGTTTCCCTTCCCCGTCGATGTTTACCCCGGTAAGCACCATGGCGTGAGTCATTCGGCTTTCGCCGTAATCGAGACGCTGAGCTTTTGAAAGCGGGAAATTGGTATCGAACAAATCTTTGACGTCCAAGGCTTCCAAATCCATCATACCGCTTTTCTTATCGGAAAACTGCCCGACGTCACTTCCGAACCAAACCGCTTTTCCATCCCGTAGTTGCTTGATGGCAAGATCCTTCAGATCGGACGGAGGAAGATTCAGGTACCGTATATCACGTCCGCCTTTGACATTGCCGAGATACTGGACGGTATAGGTTTTCCCATACGGTTTGTCATCCGTCGGAGCGTTAATCAACGAAACATAGTCATCAAGGTTCATGCCCACATATCTTTTGTAGAATTCCACAGGGGTTATGTGTTCCGCCCTGATGAACTTGTCGTCCTTGTCCCGTACCTCGAACGTAAAAGACACGGGAGGCTTGCCCAACGCTATGCACAACATCCGGTAAACAGTCTGCAACATGTCTCCCTTGATCTCCCTGAGTTCCCCCTCTGTCTTTCCGTTCTTTTTTGCGGCAGTCCGAAGGATACAGGCAAACTCTCGCAACTTGGTCGTCAGATACTTATCCAATTCCCTGGTCGCGGAGGACGCGATCGACTCGGGCATCGCTTCCTTGGGAACGAGACCGTACTTCTCCACCAAGTTTACGAACATGTCCCATTGGCCGCCATCGCCCATCGGGCTTTCCAAAAGAAAACTCACCAAGCGCCCATCCACCGGCTCGTCCTTCGTCTCGATAATTGACTCCAGGAACCAATTGGATTTCTCCAACTTATCCCAGAACAACGGGTAATTCTGAGAAAGCTCGAACGTTTTCAGATTGAGCTTTTCCATCGTCTCGATGCGCATCACATTGAGAGCCGCGAACATCCAGCATCGGCCGGACTGTTTCTGGTTTGTGATATCCCCGACGTTCGGAAGGCTGACGGAAAACGTATGCCGCACCTCGCGCGGCCGGTATACGTTGACGGCGCTTTGGTTGATGCCATTCGCAACGACAGCGTTCATCGCCACAATATGCTCCGCCTTACTGTCAAAACTGTTTCCAAATCCTTCGATATCTTTATGGTTGATCGATTCCTGCATATTCACACTTCCTTCCCTGTATAAAAGAATAAGGACTCCCACAAAAGGGGAGTCCCTGCTTCGCGCCTATTTCTCAAGAACCGCTTTGATCCTGCGGACCCCCTCGGACGAGCTTTGTTCCTTGACAATCCTAAAATACCCCATTGCACCGGTATGGGTGACATGCGGACCGCCGCATACTTCCTTGGAGAAATTCCCGATGGAATATACTTTGACCTGCTCGCCGTACTTCGCCGAAAACTGGGCGAACGCCCCCTGCGCTTTGGCTTCATCCAGACTCATTACGTCGCAACGAACCGGAAGATCGGCCTGAATCTCCTTATTGACCAGATCCTCAACCTTCTTCAGTTCCTCCGGTGTCAACGGTTTATCATGATTGAAGTCGAAACGGAGACGCTCTTCGGTGATGTTCGAACCAAGCTGTTTCACATAACCACCCAAAACTTCGCAAAGCGCCTTGTGAAGCAAATGCGTCGCCGTATGAAGCGCAGTGGTTTCCGCGCTGTGGTCGGCAAGGCCTCCTTTGAACACCTGTTCGGCGCCTCCGCGGCTGATGGCCTGATGCTTTTCGAACGCTTCCTTGAATCCGGCTTCGTCCACCGTCATGCCGTGTTCTTTCGCCAGTTCCCTCGTCAACTCGATGGGATACCCATACGTGTCGTACAACTTGAACGCCGTTCTTCCTCCGATTCGCTTCTGCGGGTCTTTCAAAAGATTCGGGAGCAACTTTTCAAACTCTTTCTCTCCCTTGACCAACGTATCCTCAAATTTTTCTTCTTCCGCCTGCAATTCCTTGTAGATGAAATCCTTGTGGGCGAGAAGTTCAGGATATGGGGTGCCGTACAAATCCAGCACGACGGGAACCAACTCGCAGAGGAACGGCTTGTCGATGCCAAGCTTATGTCCGTGACGCACCGCCCGCCTGATAAGACGACGAAGAATATAGCCCTGCCCGACATTGGACGGAGCCATCCCCTTTTCGTCACCAAGAATGAACACCGATGTCCTGATATGATCGGCGATGATACGCATTGAAATATCGGTATCTTCGTTCTGTCCGTACGTCACGCCGCAGAGCTTGGAAATGCCATCGAGAATCGGAGTGAACACCTCGGTCTCATATACGCTCTTCTTTCCCTGGAGAATCGTGATGGTCCGTTCGATGCCCATGCCCGTGTCGATGCACTTGCGCTCCATCGGAACGTATTTCCCTTCCGCAGTCTTCCGATATCCCATGAACACATCGTTCCAGATCTCAAAGTACTTGCCGCAATGGCACCCCGGCTTGCAATCCGGACCGCATGCGGGAGCCCCCGTATCGATGAACATCTCGCTGTCAGGACCGCACGGTCCCGTCTCCCCGGCCGGCCCCCACCAATTGTCCCCGCGGGGAAGAAAGTAGATCCGTTCCTTGGGAATGCCATGGCTCATCCACGCTTGTGCCGCTTCATTGTCGCGCGGCACCTCATCATCACCCGCGAATACCGTCACGGACAACTTGTTCTGATCGATGCCCAGCACGTCGGTGAGAAACTCATAGCTGTAGGCGATGGCTTCCTTTTTGAAGTATGCTCCGAGCGACCAGTTCCCGAGCATCTCGAAAAACGTAAGGTGACTTGGATCCCCCACCTCCTCGATGTCTCCGGTACGAATGCACTTCTGGTAATCACAGAGCATTTTGCCCGCGGGATGCTCGGCCCCAAGGATATACGGGACAAGCGGATGCATGCCGGCGGTGGTAAACAACACCGTCGGATCGTTCTCAGGAATAAGCGAAGCCCCGCTGATCTGTTTGTGGCCCTTGCTTATAAAGAACTCAATATACTTCTGACGTAATTCATTGGCAGTCAACTGTTTCATAGTACCAAGAATCTTAGGTAAACCCCCATGGAGTGTCAAGGAGAAAGTCAGAACAATGAGAGTTGCCG
>JBAXYP010000294.1:0-3192 GCA_041670725.1 Sphaerochaetaceae bacterium | reverse complement strand
GCCTTGAGCCGGTTGTGCAGGGAGGAAATTTCCGCCCTCATCTGGACACGAAGTTTCGCATCCAAGTTGGAAAGCGGTTCATCGAACAAAAACACCTTTGGTTTTCTGACGATGGCACGTCCAACGGCGACACGCTGTCTCTGTCCGCCTGAAAGAGCTTTTGGCTTTCTATCGAGCAATTCCTCGATTTCGAGGATTTTCGCCGCTTCCCTGACTCTCTGGTCGATCTCTTCTTTCGGGAATTTCCTGATTTTCAGACCGAACGCCATGTTGTCATAGACGGTCATGTGGGGGTACAGAGCATAGTTCTGGAATACCATTGCGATGTCTCTGTCTTTGGGTGGTACTTCGTTGACGACTTTGCCGTCAATAAAGAGTTCGCCGCTGGTGATGTCTTCCAATCCCGCGATCATACGCAGGGTGGTGGACTTCCCGCAGCCTGAAGGTCCGACTAGGACGACAAATTCCTGATCTTCGACGTCAATATTGACATCGTTGACAGCCTTCACTCCACCTTCATACACCTTGGTGATGTGTTTGAGTTGTACTGTGGCCATAATGCCTCCATTATTTTATATGAACCACTGTACTCCCGTCTTTTGGCACTGTCAAACCTTTTGTTGTGTTTTTTTGCTCAGGAAAAGCTTTCGCCGGGCAAAATCCCGTTCCAGAGACGGTAATATGTCCCGTGCTTGGCCAGCAATTGCTTGTGCGTCCCCTCTTCTTCGATGCCTTCTTTCCCCAGCACGAGGATCCTGTCGGCGTTCTTGACCGTGGTAAGGCGATGGGCGATGGTCAGTGTGGTCCGACCATGGGAAAGCTTTTCAAGGCTCCGGTCGACAAGGATCTCGCTCTCGTTATCCAGAGCGCTGGTCGCTTCGTCCAATAGAATGATCGAAGGGTTTTTCAGGAACACCCGTGCGATGGAAAGGCGTTGCTTCTGGCCTCCCGAAAGCTTGACCCCGCGTTCTCCGATATAACTGTCGTATCCGTCCTCTAACTGCCGGATGAAAGGATCCGCTCCGGCAAGTTTCGCCGCCGTGACGATTTCCTCTCTCGTTGCCCCTTCCTTCCCATAGGCGATGTTGTCCCTGACTGTTCCGCTGAAAAGGTAGACATCCTGTTGGACTACTCCGATGGACTGCCTCAAGCTTTTCAGCGTCACGCTGCTGATATCCTGTCCGTCGATCAAGATGCGGCCGCTGGTGAGGTTGTAGAAGCGGGGGATCAGGTTGCACAGTGTGGTTTTCCCTCCGCCGGAGGGGCCCACCAGCGCGAGGTTTTCCCCGCCCTTGATGGTCAGGTTGACTTCCTGCAGCACTTTGTTATGGTCGTCGGGGTATTCGAAAGAGACGCGCTGAAACTCAATTTCTCCGTTCGTCACCTCGATCGGTTTCGCATTCGGCGCATCGACAATCTCGATCGGGGCATCCATGATCTGCAGAAACCGTTCGATGCCCGTCATACCACGTTGGAACTGCTCAGCGTAGTCGACGATTCTTCGAATGGTGAGGATCAGCGTGGATACGTACAGGACATAGGCGACCATGTCTCCGACGTTGATCTTTCCGTTTACCAGAAACATACCGCCCGAGGCGATGACGACAAGATACATCAGTCCGTCGAACAGTCTCGTCGAGGTAGAGAATTTTGCCATCGAATAGTAGGTTTTCGTCTTGGTGTCGGCGAATTCTTTGTTGCCCTCCTCGAACTTTCGTTTTTCCGTGTCCTCTGCCGCGAACGCTTTGACGACCCGTTCCCCCAACAGACTGTCCTCGATGGATGCGTTCAACTCCCCGATTTGGTAGCGTTGGCGTTTGAATGCGTCGCGGAGCCTGAGGTTGAGGATCGTCGAAACGATGATCATCGGGGGAACGCAGGCGAAGACGATCAGCGTGAGGACGACGTTCGTCCTCAGAAGAATGACGAACGACGCGGTGATCTTTACGAAGGCGATGAAAAATTCCTCAGGACAGTGGTGGGCGAACTCGGTTACGTCGAACAGGTCGTTTGTGATACGTCCCATGATCTGTCCGACTTTGGTGTTCGCGTAATACGTGTAGCTCATCTCCTGCAGATGATCGAACGCGTCCCGACGCATGTCCGTTTCGATATGGACTCCCATGATGTGACCTTGGGAAGCCATGAAAAAGTTGGCCACGGCGTCAATGATACGCAGTACGCCGTACAATGCGGCGAGTCTGATGACAATGGAAAATGTCAGCGATCCGGCCGAGTTGGTCAGATAGCTCATGATTTTGGGCAACACGATATCGCACAGTGTAGTGAGGAACGCGCAGACAAGGTCAAGGATCAACAACCCTTTGTAACGGAACAAATACGGACTGAAACGTCTGAGCAACACTCCAACGGGATAACTGCGTTCACGTGCATGATACATAATCCCAGTGTACGGGATTCGGACATTTGTGGCTACAGGGGTTTCAGAGTTTCGTTCCGCACTTCGGACAATACCGGTCGTCGTCATCCACTTCCGTACCGCAACTGGGGCACCGTTTGGGGCCTCGGCCTATTTTTCGGAGGTCCTGTTGCCGGATTGTCACATCCTTTCCGTGGGCGATGGCTTCTCCGATCTGAAAGTCAAGCTGGTACAGTGTTCCGCAACAGGAAGTCTGTACGTAGTAACGCTTGTCCCATCGGAAGCAGGGAAGGAAGAACAGAAGGAGCACCGAATAGGTCATGAAAACCCGGTAGCGTCCGAAATGACCGCAAACGGAACACTGGATGGGCTGTGCGTAATCGAAATCCTTTCTTCCTTGGCTGACACCGATCATGAGGAACATGCCCACGCTCCTATTCGTGTGCAAGACGCCAAGAGATCGCGCGGTGAAGGTAATCCACGTACGTAAGGTCCTCACACATCGTTTTTCCCGGCGTGTCCGAAAGCTTCGCGACCGGGTTGCCGTTGACCTTGATGATTTTCATCACCTGGTTAAGCGGAGGGACGTCGGTGTCGTTGGCGATATACGTTCCGATACCGAAGGCTAGTTTTGCCTTATCCTTGAACGCGGCGTAGAGTTCCGATGCTTTCTCGAATGTCAGGTTGTCGGAAAAGAGTAATGTCTTCGTTTTCGGATCGATGTGATGCTTCTGGAGGTGGGCAAGCATCATCTCGCCCCATGCGATGGGGTCTCCGCTGTCATGCCGGAAGCCGTCCCACAACCTGCATTC
>JBAXYP010000293.1:0-3197 GCA_041670725.1 Sphaerochaetaceae bacterium | reverse complement strand
TTTTTGTTCCGCCAACCGACACCGGCCATTCCCTCCGTAAGCAACGTCTCCACCACGCACGACGACGCGCTGGCCGAAACGGCGCGCATCAGCGGTGTGTTTCCCTCCCGGTCACGCTCGTTGATGGCGACTCCTTTTGCCAGGATTCTCCTGATATCTTCAACGCAAACGGTCTTCCAATCCAACCACGAGGCAAGCAACTGATTGTTCATCCCCCCCATCCTTGCAAAAGCGCGACGATTTCATGCGGCGAGTTTCCGTCCCTGGCAAGGGAAAGCGGAGTATATCCCTCATCGTCCGAAGCCATAAGATCGGAGCCGAACTCCAGAAGCAGGTATACCACGGCAAGAGGTGCATGCACGCCGACGGCTATCATCAGCGCCGTCCATTGCTGCCTGTCCCGAGCATGCACGTCCGCACCCGCATCCAAAAGCAGTCGTACCGTCGAGGCATCAGAACGCACAAGACATGAAGCGAGCAAGGGAGTATATCCATCGCAAGAACAGACATTCACACGGGCTCCGAAGGAAAACAAACGCTCCATGACGTCACGACGTTTGTGAAACGCGGCGAAAAGAAGTGGAAAACCACCCTCTTTCGTACAGGCGTTGGGATCGGCGCCCCAAGAAAGCAATTCATCGATGACCGACAACGGGGCGCAGGCATGGACTGCGGCGCTCAGCGCAGTGTATCCATGGACGGTCCGTCTTTCGACATCAGCTCCGTCCTCAAGCATGGCGCGTACGCTGCGAACATCTGCAAAGGCGGACGCGCAACAAACCATCAGCGGTGTCCACCCGCGATGAGAGACGGCGTTTCGGTATGTCGCGCTGAGTTTGATCGACGAAAGCATCCTGGCAATGGAACGGGACCACAACGTTTCTTTATCCAGTCGGGCCTGGTCGGCCCAATGGCACGTACTCGGCACATGATTGAGTCGCATGTTTGTATCTCCTTTTCGCTTACCGTACGAATATGGGCGACGCAAAACAACAAAGAGAGAATAAAATCCAGTCAGAATACGCGCAAACGAACGACGACACCCGTTGGCGAATGCCGGGAAATGACATTCGCGTTGCAAAAAACGCCGCTTGCAGGCATCGATACACGTAAGCGCCCGGGATTTTCCCCCCCTCAGGAGACAAGGAAAGACAACCTCCGTTTACGAACGAAAGTCATGTGGATACGAAAGCATCCGTTTGTTTGGGGAAAAACGGAATTCGGACGGCGTTCGGCTTTTTGCGTTCAGTGGCGCAAAACGTCCAAAATCGTCCGAAACAGAAGCTCGCTGTCGATCGGTTTGGGGACGTGGGCGTTCATTCCCGCCTCAATGCACCGTTTGACGTCCTCGGCGAACGCATTCGCCGTCATTGCGATGATCGGGACAGTCTTTGCATCGGGACGGGGCAGACGCCGAATTTCCCTGGTCGCTTGATATCCGTCCATCACCGGCATCTGGATATCCATCAAGATGAGTGAAAAGGTTCCCGGCTCCGATACGAGGAAGCGTTGTACGGCAAGCCTGCCGTTTTCGGCAAGTTCGACGGTCATTCCCGCGTTTTCCATGATTCGCTTGGTAATCTGGGCGTTAATCGGATGGTCCTCGGCGACAAGGACGGTACCTTTCAAATGGATTCCCGCATTGAAGCAGGACACACGCCGTTTTTTCTCGTATCGAACCATCTCCTCGTCGCTGACGGCATCACTGATGAAATCCACGCGGATGGAAGTGCCCTTTTCCAGTTTGCTTTCCACGGAGATCGCCCCTCCCATGATGGTGACGAGCCGCTTGACGATGGCGAGTCCCAAACCGGTTCCTTGCTCGAACAAAGGGGACCAGACCTGCCGGTCTTCCCTTGTAAACGGTTCGAACATATGTTTCTGGAACTCCTCTCCCATTCCGATCCCCGTATCCTTTACGGTGATGGAGCACTTCAGTTTCCCGTCACTTTGGAGCAGAGTGCTTTCAGAAATCGTCACCGCCCCTCCCGAAGGAGTATATTTCACCGCATTGGAAACCAGGTTCAACAGGATTTGATTGAACCTGATACGATCGAGCCGCGGAATCCCTTCGATCGTATTCCGATCGAGTGAAAAAGCGACGCCTTTCTTCCTGCACATCGGCATAAACATCGTGAAGGCAAGTTGTTCGAATTCCTCGACCGTATACGGTTCGGGATGGAGTTCGATGACATTGCTGTCGATCTTCGAAATGTCCAGAATATCGTTAATCAGCGAAAGAAGAAACTTGCTCGCCGCCTTGATGTCCTTCAGATCCCTTTCCAATTCCCGGGGATCGTGAATGTCGCTCATTGCAAAATCCGTTTTGCTGGTGATGATGTTCATCGGCGTGCGAATGTCGTGGCTGATGCGGGAAAGAAATTCGATCTTCGCCCTGTTGGCCGTCTCCGCTTCCTTCAACGCAAAAGAAAGCTTGTCCCTTGCTTTCCGTTCCTGCTCAAACACTTCGGTGACATCCGAGACAAGAAACACAATGTTCTGTTTCGTCGCGTCAAGATAAAAGGCATCCCCTTTCAGCCAGCGAACCCCGTTTCCGACCTCCGACTCCGTTTTTCCTTGATAAAAGAAATAATACTCCCCGTCTTTCCCAAGCGCGGACCGGATGGTCTCAATCCTCGACTTCTCGCGAAACATTGCTTCAGAGGGGGGAGCGACGGTTTTCTCCATACAGGAGGAAATGAATTCTTCGTACGTCATCCCATGGAAAGCAGCCCCATGCCTTACGTAGCTTTTACCGGTGGAAACGTCATACAGTCCGGCCCACAAATAATTGCGGTTGATGAGGGATTGTGCAAGTTGCTTGCCAAGCACCTCGTCGTTCACGTCCCTTGTATAGAAAAACGCGATAAAGTCGCCGGTATCAGGATCGGGAAGAACCTCGAGATTCGTAGTGAACCATCGGACATCGTCGCCAACGCGCCTCCGACAGGTAATCGTCGTGCCGAATCTTCCCTCGGCACATCCCTTTCTGATGGCACCGACGTTGAAGTTTTCCAAGATCGCGATGCGATCCCTTTCGTCGACGCATTGCTGCGCAACCGCGTACAGCATGCCTCGAGTAAACGGATTGCCATCCAAAGGCGGCGGTGCGATCCTGTCCACAAGCGCTTTTACATCCTCGGAGATGGGATCGTCATATCGGAACAGGCCTTTGTTCTCCAGCATCTCCTGGGTGT
>JBAXYP010000292.1:0-3206 GCA_041670725.1 Sphaerochaetaceae bacterium | reverse complement strand
CAAGGCGTCCAACATGTGTGTTGCCGGATGCGACCTTTTGGTTTCTATCGGAGCGAGATTCTCCGACCGTGTGATCGGGAAGGCATCCAACTTCGCTCATGGTGCGAAAATCATCCAGATTGACGTGGATTCAGCGGAATTCGATAAGAACGTCAAAACGTTCTGTCACCTCGCCGGTGACGCTTCGCTGATTTTGGAAAGACTCAATCGGGAATTGACAGAGAGGCCTTGTCATCATCAGCCATGGATGGATACCGTCAAAGGATACAAGAAAAAATATCCCGTGGGTGGCAATCCTGACTCTCGGAGGCCGAGAGAAATCCTTGAAGCCTTGGAACGTTGTCTTGGGCCTGACGATTTCGTCACGACGGAAGTAGGACAGAACCAGCTTTGGTCCGCCATGTTCCTCGAACATGAGAAGCCGCGTCATTTTCTGACCAGCGGAGGGCTCGGGACGATGGGATACGGTACCGGAGCCGCAATCGGAACACAAGTTGCGAATCCGAAAAGCAGGGTGTTCAATATCGCCGGAGACGGTTGCCTGAGGATGAACTGCAATGAGCTGACCACTGCGGTACGGTATCGTCTTCCAGTCGTCATCATCCTGATGGACAACCATACGCTGGGAAACGTCCGCCAATGGCAGACGCTGTTTTACGGTTGCAGGTACAGCGAGACGACGCTGGACACGCCGATCGACTGGATCGGTTTGGCCCGTGCCTATGGTGCCGAGGGGTTCCACGTCGGTGTAAAGGACGATCCAAAACCGATCATCGAGAAGGCCATTGCGCTGAAAAGGCCTGTGATCATCGATTGCGAAATTCCGCTCGACGACAAAGTCTATCCCATGGCGCCTCCGGGAACCCCCATCGAAAACATGCTGGGCGTGGAGGTGGCCGGAGAGTGAAAAGGCTGAGGTCCCGTTCGGAATCGGTTCGTACCAGAGTGGATGACCGTGCGGGTGGCGTACTCGAGTAGTGATCCGTCGTGCTTTTCGATGAAGCGGAACGACGTGACGTACGGGAAGCCGTTCCGCAGGTTCCGTCGCTTTTCTTGAGTTCCGGGAGTACCGCGATAAGGGCGGGAAGGTGTAAGATGATGGCAGCCTTCCGTCAGGAGGTGATGCGATGGCGATCTTTTTTGGAGGATGTTATGGTACGGACGCTCGGGAGCCGGGAAGAATCCATACCATATTCATGGATGAGAAAACGGGGCGGCTGAAAGAAGTTTCCGTCTGCAGGGATTCCGAAGATCCTTCCTATCTCGCGATACAGGAGAATTTGCTGTATGCGGTAAGGGAAAGGAAGATGGACAGCCGGCTGGATGCATATCGGATCGCTAAGGACGGATCTCTGGCACTTTTGAATAGCGTTTCCGTGCCCGGTTCCTTTGTTTGCCATGTGGGGGTGTTCCCGGACAAGAAGGCGGTCTCCGCGACAAGCTATGGAAGCGGCATCGTTTCCTGTTGTCCCGTCGCCAAGGACGGTTCCCTGGGACCGGTTTCCCAAACGTTTCGTCACAAAGGAAGCGGACCCGTCGTTGAACGGCAGGCGGGGCCGCATGCCCATAGCAGCATCTTCGATCCGACGGGGCGGTTCCTCCTCGTCGCCGATCTTGGATGCGATGCCTTGTTCGTCTACGGATGCGATGAGAATGACCGTATCACGCCCCATGGAAAGATTGTCGTCCCGCCAGGCGAAGGACCGCGTCACATGGTGTTCCATCCTACGGCTCCGCTTCTCTATGTTGTCGGAGAGGTGGGAAACCATCTGATGTCCTACCGCTTTGATGCGAAGACGGGATCCGCGACGTTGCTCGGTCTCCAACCGCTTTCCGAAGGTATGGAAGGAAGTACTGCAGCCGATGTCCACGTTTCGAAAGATGGTGCGTGGTTGTGGACTTCCACGAGAGGAGAGGATACGATCTCGACGTTCGCTTTGGAAAATCCCGCGAGCCCGAGGCTGGTCCATAGGCAGGCTTCGGGAGGGAAAGGGCCACGGAATTTCTGTGTAAGTGAGTCGGAAAAGTATCTCCTCGTCGCCAACATGGATAGCGGCACATTATCCTGTTTTTCCCTTTGCGACGGAATGTTGCAGAACGAGTGCGACAAAATATCACTTCCCCACATAGCGTTTGTCGGTCAATGGAAAGCATAGGGACAGGCGTGCGTTTTCTCTTGCGGGAATGTTGCTTTTGCCGTGGGGAATAAAAACGGAATACTTGCTTTTTTAAAATAATGGGAAAATTTCCTTTATTCCTCTTGTTTCTTTTTATAGAAATGTGTATGACATTCTTATATAGAGAAACAAGAGAAGGAGAAACAACATGTCAACGAACCCTATTCCGTATAAGATCTATCTTTCCGAAAACGAGATACCCGATTTCTGGTACAATCTTCGTGCGGATATGAAACACAAACCGGCACCGCTACTCAATCCTGCGACACTCCAGCCGATGACGGCCGACGAACTTGGTCACGTTTTCTGCCAGGAACTGGTCAAACAGGAACTGGACAACGATACGAGAAGAATTCCCATCCCCGAGGAGATTCGGGAATTCTACCACATGTATCGTCCGTCGCCGGTGGTGCGGGCCTACTGTCTGGAAAAGAAGCTCGGGACCCCTGCACACATCTATTACAAGTTTGAAGGAAACAATACCAGTGGGAGCCATAAGCTCAATTCCGCCATCGCCCAGGCCTACTATGCGAAAACACAGGGTTTGAAGGGCGTTACTACGGAAACGGGAGCGGGGCAATGGGGTACGGCGCTGGCAATGAGTTGCGCCTATTTCGGACTCGATCTGAAAGTGTTCATGGTGAAGATATCCTACGAACAGAAACCGGGCAGGAAAGAGGTAATGCGGACCTATGGCGCGTCCGTCACCCCGTCTCCGTCGGACACCACAAACGTGGGCAGGGAGATTTTGAAAGCCCATCCCGGTACCAACGGGAGTCTCGGGTGCGCCATCAGCGAAGCGGTGGAATATGCCACAACCCACGAGGGATACCGATACGTGTTGGGAAGCGTCCTCAACCAAGTGTTGCTTCATCAGTCGGTCATCGGTCTTGAAGCGAAGGCGGCGCTGGACAAATACAACGTCACTCCGGATATCATCATCGGATGCGCCGGCGGCGGTTCGAACCTCGGTGGTTTGATCGCACCGTTCATGGGCGAGAAACTCAGAGGGGAGAAGGATTATCGGTT
>JBAXYP010000291.1:0-3223 GCA_041670725.1 Sphaerochaetaceae bacterium | reverse complement strand
TCGGATGTGCATGATGGACGACATGCGGGAAGTGCTCGGCGACGCGTTGAAGTACTTGGGATACTCGGTCAACACGACCGATCCCGACGAGCTGGAGAAAGCTCGCTTGCTGGTAAAAAACAGCTGGAAGCCGAACCTGGTGAAATTTGACGCCGAGGGCTTCGCAAAAAGTTTCGCGCAAGGCGAGTATTACGTCACCCAAGGGTATGCGGAAGGGATTTTTGAGGAAATTCCTGAGGAAAAGCGGGGTGATGTCGACTTCTTCATTCCTGGGATTGGAGGACCGATGTACATCGATTCGATGTGCATCCCCAAAGGAGCGAAGCACTACGACATGGCGATGGAGTTCATCAACTTCATCCACGATCCGAAGAATTACGCCCAGTTCCTCGATCGGTTCCACTTCCCCGCGTCGGTCAATTCCGCCGCGGATCAGTACCGTACTACCGTGCCGTTCTACACGGTCGACGATCTGAAGAACTGCGAATTGAAGAACGATCTCGGCACGTATCTGGACGCATACAACACCGCGTGGGAATCCATCCGGTACGTCGAATAATCACAGCCTCGTTGCAAAAAGACGCATCGCCTGCTAGAGTCTAGGTGCGAGGTATCCTATGGCAACCTTCACCCATGATACGTACATTTCTCCGCTTACCTGGAGATACGGGAGCACGGCGATGCGTGCCCTTTTTTCCGAACGACATAAACGAATCCTGCTGCGCAGGGTTTGGGTCGCGCTCGCAGAAGCCGAACGCGAGGCCGGTCTTGTCACCGACGAACAGGTGGACGAACTCAAAGCGCACCAAAATGACATCGACATCGACAGAGCGTCCCAGATCGAAGCGGAACTCCACCACGATCTGATGGCGGAGATCAAGACGTACGCCGAGCAATGTCCCAAAGCTGGCGCCATCATTCATCTCGGTGCGACGAGCATGGACATCGAGGACAACGCCGAGGCGATCAGGCTTACGGAAGCGATGGATCTGCTCATCGCCACCACGACAACGCTCCTTCGTGCATTCATCGACAAGATGCGTGCGTACAAGAACGCCCCTTGCATGGCTTTCACCCACATCCAGCCCGCAGAACCCACCACCGTCGGCTACAGATTCGCTCAAACCGCCCAAGACTTGACCCAGGATCTCAAGGACCTCAAGCGTGTAAGATCCGAAATCAAAGGCAAGGGGATGAAAGGAGCGGTGGGAACCTCGGCGAGCTACGGAGAGTTGCTGAAGGGAACGAGGATGAATTCGTTTGACCTCGAAAAGCTCGTGATGGATAAACTCGGTCTGAAAAGTTTTTCCGCCGCCACGCAAGTATATCCCCGCAAACAGGATCTGAGGATCGCCGAGGCGATCTCCAATCTCTGCTCCACACTCGCCCAGTTCGCCATCGATTTCCGCATCTTGATGAGTCCCCCCATCGGAGAATGGAGCGAACCGTTCGGCAAAAAACAGGTCGGATCCTCCGCAATGCCGTTCAAGAGGAACCCGATCAACTGTGAGAAAGTCGACAGCCTCTGCCGTTACGCCGCGTCTCTGACCGAGCCGCTTTGGCAGAACAATTCCTATATGCTGCTGGAACGGACGCTGGATGATTCGGCGAATCGGAGAATCATTCTCCCCGCGCTGTTTCTGACCACAGACGAAGCGCTTGTTACGACAACAAAGGTCGTCACCGGCATGACGATCCACGAAACTGCAGTGAAACGGAACCTTGCCGCCTACGGGCTGTTCGCTTCCAGCGAGCGTCTTTTGATGGAACTGGGACGCAAGGGAGCCGACCGACAGGAGATGCACGAGGAGATCCGCGAAGCATCGCTGAAAGCGTGGGACGCCGTACAGAACGGCAAGCCCAATCCGCTTGAGGAAGCGCTGACGTCAAACAGCAAGATGCTCCGCTATCTGTCCAAAGAAGAAATCGCCTCATATCTTGACGTAAACGGATATGTCGGAGACGCTCCGGCCCGTACCGAAATGGTCATCAACGAAGCCGAAAAGGAAATCGCGTCATGACCATTACGCGGCTTGATACGGACAAAAAGCGCGTCCATCTCGATCTTCTTCATCTTTGCGAGGAGAACGATGAAATTTTGGACGGATATCTTGACCGCGGGGAGATGTTCGTTGTGGACGATCCCGACGCCAAAGGCGAATGCGTCGTCACCAAAGAGGGGGACGGCCTGTACGAGATCAAGAACATCGCCGTAAAAAGAGCATCGAGAAACAAAGGATACGGGACGGCGCTCATCGCGTTCGTCCTGTCCCATTACCCCGATCTCGCCACATTGACGGCCGGCATTCCCCAGAACGAGGATCTCCAGCGCTTTTATCTGCACCGCGGTTTCTTTCAGGCGTACCGGATCCGTCATTACTTCCGGGCGAACTACGGCGTGGAAGACGATGACGACGACCTGCTCATTTACTATAAGACGAAAGGGTGATCACGCTCCGAGAAGCGCAGTGAACGCAGAAAACAGAAGGTCCGGATCACCGCTGCCCATTCCTTGGTAGAGTGAATCCCTTCCCCCTCCTTTTCCATGGATCGGAGCAAGCAACTCCATCCGGTGGGCGTTGAAATCGAACTGACGGAACGAACCGCAGAACGCGCATAGCCAGTACAACTTCCCGCCGACCGCATTCACCGCGCAAAGGGCGAGATCCTGCGTACCGTCAAGGCACTGAGCGACATCCTTCAGGTCAAACGGAAGACCGGTGATATCCCATGTCTTCACGCCGCAAAATGCCGACAAGGCCGAGCGGCAGACACCAAGACGCAGATGCGCGAGATCCGTCTTGAGAGTATGGCTCTCCTCAAGTTGCCGCTTCTCCACGGCAACCAAATCCTCCGGCTGAGCGCTGTGCAAGGCGCACATCGCTTCGACCAACGCCCGATTTCTCCTGATTTCGCAAAGGGCTTTCTCCGCAACGCGGAAAATCAAACGGACATGGCCGCGAATCAATTCCTGTCCGACATACTGCACCAGACCGATTTCCCGTGTGGATGCCACATGCAACCCGCCGCAGGCGATCGTATCGACGCCTTCGATGACGACTATCCGCACGTCCCCCGACACCTTGATGGAACGGCGCATCCCCAGTTTTTCCGCATTCTGATGACTCATCTCTTCGTATCGGATCGCATGTCCTTCGCGAACGACCTGGTTGACAACGTCCTCGAGCTGGTAACAGACGGTCGGGGACATCTGTTTCCGGTC
>JBAXYP010000290.1:0-3226 GCA_041670725.1 Sphaerochaetaceae bacterium | reverse complement strand
TAGTTCTTTGTTATGTCATTCTGGATGTCGATCACAACTAACGCTTTGTCCTGCATGGTGTTTTCTCCTCGTCTATCAATTCCGATCTGCTTTAAGTGATTCATCATTACGGGCGTCATGTATGTTTACAAACCAAGCCGTGACCATAACATACCACAATCGTTCATCAACAAAAACCCTTGTCATGAAAGATAGGGCCGTAACCCTTTCCCAAGGGAGAAAACTTGTAGGGAGGAAAGCTCCTTCATAGGGTATAACGGATAGAAGTCCAAAGCATACGGGATTTCAATATCGCAACGGAAAATGGGGAAAAGAGCCTCACTTTTTGTCTACCTTTCCATTACCAGAAGGAGACCCAATCGGGATGTTTCGTCCTTTCAATACTTATGCAATCATTGATTATGCCATAAATGTTGATTGTATAAGTATCCTGTGCTATCATGGATTCAGGAGGGGCGGACATGTTCAGAGGACGTGAGAATGAACTCAAGGCGGTCAGGGACGCACTCGGCGGAAACTGTAACATCCTCGTCTACGGCCCGAGGAGGGTCGGGAAGACGACGTTGCTCAAGGAGGCTGTGGAGGATTTCCCCGGGACATGCGTTTGGTACGAGTGCGTCAAGGGAAGTCTGGAATACAACATCGAGTTGCTTGCTGGAGCGGTTGCCATCGCTCTCGGTAAGAGCTATCTCGCCAATATCCGGAACCTCTTCGATCTGTTCCAGATGATTGCGGAAGGCGGGAAGAGGATCGTGGTCGTCATCGACGAATACCCGTATCTGAAGGAAAGCAGGGAAGGGGGCGTGGTGGACTCGTACTTCCAAAGAATCATCGACGGCAAATATCCAGGCCTCTCGCTTGTCCTCTGCGGGAGCTTCATCTCGATGATGAGGGAGTTGCTCCAGAAGGATAACCCGCTTTTCGGTCGGTTCGACCTCGTCATGCAGGTCAAGCCGTTTGACTACTTTGACGCATCCTTGTTCTACGGGGAAGCCCCCGTCAGGAAGAAGATCGCGATGTACTCGGTCTTCGGTGGCTCCCCGTTCGTACTCGAGAGGATCGATCCCTCTCGGAGTGTCGAGGAAAACATTGAGGATCTATTACTCCAGGAATACAGCCCTGTCAGGGAGACCGTCGAGAACACCCTGCTCTCGGAGATAGGGAAGATGGGACTCGCCCGGGAGATCGTCGCGAGAATCGGGAACTCGAGGATGAAGTACAACGAGCTTGAGGCTTCGCTGAGCGTCGACGCAAGGGGGTCTCTCGATCGCGAGTTGAAGAGGCTCATCATGATGCAGGTCGTGGAGAAGAATTATCCGATCAACAGGAGGGACGACAAGAAGAAGAGCTTCTACGAGCTCTCCGACAACCTTCTGCGGTTCTACTATACTTATGTCTTTCCGTCGAGGAGCAACATCGTCCGGCTTGACCCTCCTTCCTTCTTCCGCCTGTTCGTCGCCGAATCGTTTGGCACGTTCGTCTCCCGTCGGTTCGAGGGGATCGTTCGCGAGTATTTCGTCCGGCTGATGAGGACGGGGAGGATCGCCGATGTCACCGACATCGGCACTTACTGGTACGACGACAGGACCACAAAACGAAATGGGGAGTTCGATTGCGTCATGAAAAGCAAGGACGGGGACTACCGGGTCTACGAGGCCAAGTACTACAAGGATCCCATGCGGAGTGCGGAAGTCGAGGAGGAGGCCAGGAAAATCAGGGCGATTATGGGATTGAGGGTCGGGCGGATCGGTTTCGTCTCGTCCTCCGGTTACGAGAGGCCGGATGACCGCTACGACGAGATCGACGGCGCCATGCTGTACTCTTTCGACTGAGGTTCGGGCCGTAAGGCCATGGTGGGGATTACCATACATCGGGTCGTCTCTCTGATTGATTTTTAGCGTGAGGCGTGATTGCATGCGGGATTTCAACGTCGCAGCGGAAAATGGGGAAAAGAGACTCACTTTTTGTCTATTTTTCCATTACCAGAAGGAAACCCAATCAGGATTTTTCATCCTGACCAAGGCTTCCATATAGTAGTAGTCACCCCAGGCGCAACATTCGTCGACCCCTTTCTCTGTGCAGGTGTTATATGGACTCTTCCGTGCATAGGTCGAATGGAAGAGCAGGCCGTTCCCCTCATTTGCCGCGCACGAAACGCAGAGCGTCGTCAAATAGTCCAACGCCTTCTTGTGCAAGACTTCGGCTTCGGTGGGAGCTTTTTCTTGCATGGTATGTTCCATCTCCAGCAGACCACAGATGACGATGGCCAAGGCCGAGGCATCCCTCGGTTCGGTACTTCCTGTGCTAAAAGTCAGATCCCAGTACGGAATGTGGTCAGATGGGAGCTTGGACTCAAATAAGGCCAGTGCTTTGAAAAACATTTCCTTGGCCTTGGGCCAATGGGTATTCCGATAGGCCAGCGCGCTGCCGTAGATACCCCAGGACTGCCCCCTTGCCCAGGTGGAGTTGTTCTTGTACCCTTGGTGGGTTTCTCCGTGGTCCGGTTTTCCTGTATCGGGGTCTAGGAAATACGATTGGAACGTCGAACCGTCTTTCCTGAATACGGTCTTAAAGACTGTTTCCAGATGGATGACGGCGATTCTCCGGTAGTTATCCCACCCGGTTTCCTTCCAGGCCCAGAATAAGAGGGGAACGTTCAACATGCTGTCGATGATGAAACGGTAGTTGTCCCGTGCTCCGATGGTTCCCCAACACTGTAGGAAACGTCCGATCTCATGATAGCGGAGCAACAGGTTGTCTGCCGCGAGCAGGGCTGCCCTTCTTGCCATCCTGTCTTTGGTCTCCTCGTAGTAAGCGACGCAGGACGGGGAGTATAGGAACCCCATGTCGTGGTGGTCCACCTGAATCTTGTCGACGATGCGGTCGAAGAACAGGGGAATGTATTCTCCTGCGGCATCGAGGAACTTCTTGTTTCCGGTCGCCTGGTAGGCTAAATTCAATTCCCCTGGCCAGAACCCGTCGGTCCAGCCGAAGGGCTCTGGTACCGGAATGTAGACGTGGTGCGTCGAGTAGGAGAATTTGTAGCATTTCCGGAAGGGCTCCACGTTGGCTTCCGTCTGGCGGATGGCTTTTCCAAGCGCCTGTTCTACGATGGTGTTGCTCTGGTTCATAGGGTTATCATTCCTTCAATTCCATCGAACGATACGGAGATGGTCCGTCCGTCGCGAAGATCTAGCGTACAACCTTCAGAAACGGTTTTCCCGCT
>JBAXYP010000289.1:0-3231 GCA_041670725.1 Sphaerochaetaceae bacterium | reverse complement strand
TCCCGTCCGATCTGCAGGCTCCAGAAATCGCCTCCGGCCGCGACAAACGCTCGGTACGGCATGTTGAAGTCAAGATCGGTCATAATTGCGGGAGCCACCATGATAAGGTTCGTCGCGAAATTCGTGGAGCCGAATCCGTTGTGGAGCGTATTCGTATTTGCCACGGTGAATTCCGAGTACCCGTAGAAGTTCTTCCCCGGCCATGTTTCCAACCCGATGGACAGCATCGGCTTCTGGTCGATGAACCCACGGATCCACGTATCGCGCCCGACGAAATCCGTCGTGTTGGTATGGTAATAGGCCTCGAAGTTCGCACCGACATCCCAACTGAAAGCTACGCCTTTCGCGGGAATCTTCGGTTGGATGCCCAGTTGCTGACACACATATTCGTAGGTACCCGTCGCAGCTTTACCGAACCGGGTCGTATCGAGTTTCTCAAGCATCAACGCCAATTCCGCCTGACTGTACGGAGCCGTAGTAGACGGAAGCGCAAGCCCCTGATCCAGATACAGGACTGCAATCGCTTCGTATACGTCGCTGTCAAGGCTGTAAATTTTCTGCTTGTTCTGATATGGTTCGGCAAACAGAACCATTGAGACAACCAAGACGATGAACGCCACGGCCTTTCGTCGTTTTCTTATCATCACGCACTCTCCCTTGCGAAAAAACATTTGTTCCATTATACAAGGAGCAACGATGAAAAGCCTGATGCTCAAGAACGCGCGCGGTAGGATGAAATGCACGCGAAAAAAGGAGAAGGATAAAGAGGTCCCACGGAACTCTGTTACAATGGGTTATCCACAACTCAACCGTAACGAGGGATCCATGGGACGAAAGAAGCTTAGCATAGAAAATGCGTCACGGCATAGCCATTTCACTTGGGAAGAGAGGCTGCAACTGCAATATTACCACAACGGTGTAAATGGGTATCCTCACATCCGTTCCGCAAGGGTCCTGGGGACGTTGCTGGGCAAGGATGAGTCGACAATACGGCGTGAGCTGAAGCGAGGCATGGTAGAGCATACGAAGACGGATTTGAGCCTGGCATGGGAATACAACGCCGAGCATGCAACCATTGATGCACATTGCAAAGGAACGGCCAAAGGCCCACAGCCCAAGCTCGGAGCAGACAAAGCCTTCATCGGACGGGTCGCCCACCTGATCCGCAACGAGCGGCATTCACCGTATGCGGTGATAGCCGAGTTCAACAACCATGGGTGGCCCAGCGAACTGAGGGTCTGCGAGAAGACGCTGTACAACTACATACAGCGCGGGTACCTGGACCCATTGTGCGAAGGGGATCTCCTGCTGGGAGGGAAGAGGCGCAAGGGCAAGGGGGAGCCCAGGCGGCACATGAGGGCGGATGCAGCTGCAAAGGGCATCTCCAAGAGGCCTGAGCAAGCCGACATGCGTGCAGAATCCGGGCATTGGGAGGGAGATACTGTCGTCAGTGGCAGCGGGACCTCCACGACCTGCCTGATGACGCTCACTGAGCGCAAGACCCGCTTCGGGAGCACCCGCAGGCTCCCCAACCGGACGGCTGAGGCATTCTGCAAGGAGCTGGACGTGATAGAGAAGCAACTGGGAGCCTCATTGTTCAGGAAGATGTTCGGTACGGTCACAGTGGACAACGGCAGCGAGTTCTCGGACATCGATGGGCTCGAGGGCCCGGCACTGGGCAGCAAGCAGAGGCTGGCCCTCTGTTTCGCCCATCCGTACAGCAGTTTCGAACGGGGGACCAACGAAAACCACAATGGCATCATCCGACGGTTCATCCCCAAGGGGTCTGACATCGGCACTTGCACAAAGCAGGAAGTACGGTCAGTGCAGGAATGGATGAACACCTACCCCCGGAAAATCCTGGGGGGACTGACCCCGATGATGGCGCTGCAAGCAGAGCTCGGACCCGAGCTCTGCTTGCCTGGAATACTGGAGGGAAGAAGATGAGCAAGAAAACCGGGCATTTAGCTTTACAGGCAACGCCTGATGCTCAAGAACCAGACTGAAACGACGTCCTGTCTCACGCAAAGCATTACGCTCCGAAATACACTTCCTCTTCTTGAGCGCCACGCAGGGTGCTTCTGCGCGCAATCAGTCGGGATTGGAGCTTTACGCACTCGTCTTTCTGTGTGACTCCCGTTTCCATCAGGTTCTTCAGCATACCGACGCCCATAAAGCCCATCTCCTGAAGCGGTTGTGCGAATGTCGAGATGGGAACGCTCCAAAAACCGGAAAAATCCCTGTTGTCGAACCCCAGGATGCGGACATCATCGGGAATATGCACTCCCATCGAGGAAAGACACGAAATGGCTCCGGCGGCGATAAAGTCATTGGCGCAGAAAATCCCGTCAATCTTCCTGTCGGATTCCACAAGCTCCCTCGCCCCCTGCAAACCGTGGCGAAAATCATAGGTCCCGTTCAGGCAACGCCCCTGCGGCACGTCGAGTCCAAGGGTATGAAGCCTATCACTGAACCCGAGGATGCGCTCTCTCGAGGAATCCCGGTCCAAGGGACCGGCAAGAATCGCCGGATGCGTCATTCCCGCCGAAACGAGGTGATCCGCCGCCTGCGTCCCTCCTGCATAGTTGTCCGGCATGATGGAGTACACGCCTTCTATCCTTCCGTTGATCGAGACGATCGGGATATGCGAACGGGAGAACAGATTTTCCACTTCCCGCGCATAGGTAAGGTGCCGGCATACCAACAATCCATCCACCGCATACCCCTGGAAGAAACGGAGGACGCGTTCCAGATCGTCCCCCAGTTCCACACCGGAGGCGAACAGAAGGGAGTAACCGCTTCCTGCAAGTCCGCTCTCCGCACCGCGAACGATCTGATTGGCGAAACTCTCGGTAATGTCCACAACATAGCAACCGATGATTCCCGACTGGCCGGAACGAAGATGACTCGCACTGTGGTTCGCCACATATCCGAGTCTGTCGATGGCGGCGTATATGCGTTTCTTTGTTTCCCCGCCGACAGGACGCTTGCCGTTCAACGCATGGGTGACCGTCGCGGGGGAGACATCCGCTTCTCTCGCGACATCGATGATCGTCGCCACATGTATACGCTTCGCCGTCATATCACTCGGTATACCATATTACCCAACTCAACGATACCGGCCAGAGAACGGAAATGAAGAAATTCCCGGCTCCAACGGCACCGAAAGGCTCTGTGAACCGGTGGCGAAACAAAATCCGTCTGGCAACACGAGGTTCACCCTCTCCCCTT
>JBAXYP010000288.1:0-3233 GCA_041670725.1 Sphaerochaetaceae bacterium | reverse complement strand
GCGTACGACCTGATGCCGTCCGCATCCAACACTGTCGATTTTCCAGAAGCCAGAATGCGAGCCGTCAGTTCTTCCCTTCCTTTGCCCCATCCCGGTCCGGCAAGTACTGCGTTCGCGACGGAGAAATCAATCCCTGCGGATACTTTGCGTACCATGACCGAAGGGTTCTCCGTCGCCGCGACGGGATAATACGGATCATCGACAAACAGGGAAACGAGACCCGCGCGGCTTCGGAACGCGGCGCGGCAAGCCAAACGAGCGGCACCGGTGAACTCCGTACAACCACCGAACACAAACAAATGGCCACGGTTTTTCTTGTATGCGTCCATAGCAAGAGAATGAAGGAAAACCTCGCCGCCATCGGCCAAGCAGAACGGCGTTTCGCACGATTCCAATCGAGCGACGGGGAAACAAGGATTGACCACTTCAATCCTCCCGCACATGCTTCTGAGAAGCGGATGGAAGAACACCACCTTTTCCAAACCCATTGTCACGGTGAGATCAGCATGAAAAACGGTGGCATCCGAACAAGGTAATTCGTCCGCAAGGCCGGCAGGTACATCGATGGCAATCTTTTTGGCATGATGGTTTTCGTTCGCTTCGTCAACCAATGTCTTCGCCATGCCTGTCAACGCACTTTTCAAACCCGTCCCGCACAACCCCTCAAAGATGAAGTCCGCGTCCCGAAGCGTCTGGATGGCTTCTTCGGGCTTGACAATGGCAACGGGAAACGCACTGATGAAAAACTGTTCCATCTGATGCGTCTCGTTGCCTCGCGGCAATACGACGCACGTGACGGTATGATATCCTTCGCTAGCGGCGCTTCTGGCGGCGGCCAAAGCATCGCTACCGTTGTTTCCGCCTCCGCAGAGGAATACCAACCTGCTTTCCTTGGAAAGTTCAGGGAACCCCTCTTTGCAACGGAACCACAAACGGAGCGCCGCCTGTTCGATCAACAGGAGAGAAAGCATCGTTTTCTGAGTCTCTTTGTCGATCGCCTCCATTTGGGAACAATACACCAGTTTCTTCATACTTCCACTGTACTCCTCCCCGTGCGAAGGGTCAACACAAGGCCAACGAACACCCCATAAACATTCATACACTGAAAGGAGTTATCTGAGGAAATGACTTCGCCGTTTCCAAGTCAAAGTCAAAAGCCGTCCATCGCTTCGGCCCTTGGATCCATCCCACTCGTCCGGTAACGCAAAATTCACGAACCCCAGTCCCATACCCAGTATCCCGAAAACATATCCGAGGAAATACAGGAGCAAGAAGGAAGATCGGAACCACGGCAAACGGATGGTTCCTTGTCAAAGTGTTTCCGATCTTGCGGCGATGTTGTCTGTTCGGCTTTCTTGACACGAAGGTCTCAAGACGATAGGCTGGAATCGTCCTGGGGGTGGCCTGTTTCGGCCTGAGATTATACCCGATAACCTGATCTGGATCATACCAGCGTAGGGAGTGGCGAACAATCAACAATTCAGTCCCCGGCAAAACTACAGGAGGTGCTTTATGAACAAGCATCCGAGACTTTTTGCGGTTCTTGCCATTGTGCTTTGCTTTGCGGCGTTGTCCGCGCAACCGATGCAAGAAGAAAATAACGCCGGGAATGTCCTGACGGTCTATGCGTCCAATTCGTTTTGCGGCGAATGGGGAGCAGGTCCTACGCTTGTGAAGAAATTCCAAGAGAAAACCGGCAAGAAGGTGCAGCTTATCGCAAGCGGAGACACTGGCGAAATGCTAACGAAGCTGATCAGTGAAAAGAACAATCCGAAAGCGGATGTCGTCGTCGGCATTCCTCTGTCCATGGCGACGAAGGCATATCAATCGGATCTGTTCGCTTCCTACGACAGTCCGGTGCTCTCCGACATCCCGACCTTCTTGCAATTCGACCGTGCGCACCGGCTCCTCCCGTATGACTACGGTAACTTCGCATTCGTGTACGACACGGAAAAAATCTCAGCAGACATGATTCCCCATTCATTGCAGGACTTGACGAATCCGAAATACAAGGGAAAAGTCATCCTGATAGACCCGCGGACGAGCAGTGTCGGACAGGGACTGTTGCTTTGGACGATCGAAGTGTTCGGGGAAGACCACTTCATGGATTGGTGGAAAGCGATGAAGGCCAACGCATTGACCATTGCGGACGGATGGTCGAGCGGGTATGGCCTGTTTACCAGCGGCGAAGCGCCGATCGTCATTTCGTATACGACCAGTCCGGTGTATCACGTGGCGTTTGAGAATACCACCCGTTACCAAACGTTGATATTCCCTGAGGGTCACGACACGACCATCGAAGGGGTGGGCATGTTACAATCGTCCCGGCATCAGGACACGGCGAAGCAATTCATCGATTTCATGCTTTCCGACGAACAAATTGATATCGCCATGACCAATTCGATGTATCCGGCCAACGCAAACGTCACGCTCCCCAAAGCATTCGCATACGCGCCGAAACCCCAGAAAGATCTTACCATCGACCCCGCCACTATTGAAAAAAAGATGGATACATGGCTAACTTTGTGGGAACAGGAAATGAATTCGAAATAACATGAAACGTATACGGAAACAGTCCCCCAACGAATCACTCGCATGGATCAGTCTTCCAGCGTTCCTGATTCTTGCCGTGCTGTTTCTTATTCCCTTGTGCATGACGCTCGGGCAGGCGTTTACCGACGGAAGGGGAAACTTCTCCCTCGTCACGCTCAAGGCCACGTTCATCCGCCCTTACACGCTGTCGGTTCTGGGCTTCACGCTTCGGCAGGCTCTGTATTCCACATTGGCCTCGCTTGCCATCGGATTACCGGGCGCTTACATCCTCGCCACCTATCGGTTCCCGGGCAAGCGAATCGTCAAAGCGGTAGCTACCGTCCCGTTCGTCCTTCCTTCCATTCTCGTCGTCCTCGGTTTCGTCATCTTCTACGGAAACAACGGGATCCTCAATCGTATGATGATGGCGTTTCTCCATAAGGACGAACCGGTGTTTCACGTCCTTTACTCGCTCGGCGCAATCATTCTCGCCCACGCTTTTTATAACTTTCCCGTAATCATGAACCTTGTCTCCACTTACTGGGAGCAAATGGACCCGCATCCCGAACAGGCGGCGTTGACCCTCGGGGCTTCCCGCGGCACAATTTTCCGTACCATAACGCTTCCTCGTCTTCTTCCCGCCATCCTTTCGGCCAGTACGCTGGTGTTCCTGTTCTGTTACAACAGCTTCGCCATTATTC
>JBAXYP010000287.1:0-3239 GCA_041670725.1 Sphaerochaetaceae bacterium | reverse complement strand
GAACCATCACGAATTTCTCGTCGGGATGCTGCGCAAACATATCCCGGCAATCTTTCATGAACTTCTGACGATTAGGAAGCCCCGTGAGCGGATCATGCTGGTTACTGTATACCAACTGGTCATACGCCTCCTGCAGGGATTTCATCAACCCCAATTGTGTGCGCGCATATGCCGAACTTATCCTGAGTTTCAACAACGGAAGATTATATGGTTTGCCGATGAAATCCCACGCTCCCAGTTCAAAGCACTTTCGCCCGATCTCGCTGTCGTTATGGGCGGTAGCCACCAGTACCGGGATATTCTCCCATTGTGGATTCGCATGATACATCTCTAAAAACCCAATTCCATCCATGACCGGCATGATTAGATCAAGGATGATCATGGAAATCTCCTGAGCATGGTCTTTGAGCATGTCCAACGCAATTTTGCCATTTTCTGCCTCTAAAATGTCAAAATCCTCGCAAAGCACATGCCGCAGAATTTCACGGTTCACCTGCTCGTCATCGACAATAAGGACTACCTGTCGTTTTTCAGCCATTACCTTTTCCTGCTTCTCATGTACGGAACGCAATCCCATCAGTCGGTGTCATTATACACGATTGCACCGTCCAAGCAAGCGCCAAAATGAGGAATTTTACGTTTCACGCAGGGAAGTGGGATACAAGATCGGAAAATGCGCCAATCTGCGGAGAACTCCGAAACGGGTTCATCGCAAGACTCTTTTTCTTTCCGTAGTATCTTGGTATGATAACTTCATGCAGAGTGATACGGTATATGATGGCATATACGGACTGGCCATCGGTGATGCCGTCGGAGTCCCGGCGGAGTTCAAAAGCAGAAAGGAACTTTTCCAAAACCCGGTCACGGATATGACGGGATACGGGACCCACTACCAAAAACCAGGCACATGGTCGGACGACACATCCCTTTCGCTTTGCCTGCTCGACAGCCTCTCCTCCGGGCTGAATTACTTGGATGTCATGGATAAGTTTCGCAGTTGGGAAGAACTGGGAATGTACACCCCTTACGGCAAGTTGTTCGACATCGGCATGACCACCGACGAGGCGATCGATCGATACATCCGCGATATTCCAGTCCTCCAATGCGGTGGGACCGACGAATATAACAACGGGAACGGATCTTTGATGCGTATTCTTCCTCTTGCATTCTTCATCCAGACAAAACGCATCTCGTACGGGCAGGCAATGGAAATTACCAGCGATATCTCATCCCTTACCCACGCCCACCAACGAAGCAAGATGGCATGTTGCATCTATATCACCATCGCGTTGGAACTCATGGACGGAAAATCATTGCCGCACGCCCTTGACGACGGATTGGGGAAATCCCGTCCATTTCTCGAAGGCAAACAGGAATACGGGCGTTTCCACCGGTTGTTTTCCCAAAGTTTCAAAACCACCCCAGAAAAGGAAATCAACAGCAGCGGATACGTAATCGATACCTTGGAAGCGGCGATCTGGTGTCTGTACAACACCGATTCCTATAAGGAATGCATCCTTAAGGCAGTCAATCTTGGCGACGACACCGACACCACCGCATCCGTGGCGGGAGGATTGGCCGGATTGGCATACCGACGCTCCGGGATGCCGGAACATTGGATCAAAGGGCTCGCCAACCGTCGGTTGATCGACTCGGTCTGCGAAAAATTCACCATGGCAAACAATCTGTGAACCGTCGTCCTAATTGTCTTTCATAATCTCCATGAACACGGCTTCCTGTTTTTTCACTTCATCGTACAAAGGCCCAACTCCGTTGTTGATCTTCGTCCGGAGCTTTTCCGTCATCGCAGAAAGACTTTTGTACAGCGGCTCCAGAGAGAGATTTCCCGCCACACCTTTGAGGGTATGCACGGCGGAAAACGCGTCTTCGTAGTTCTTTGCGATCATCGCCCGGTCAAGTTCCTGAAAATGCTCGTCTTGCTCGAACAACCTCAGACATTTTGTATAGAACTGCTCATCGGCGTACATTCGCTCCATCCCGGCATCTACATCCGCGCCCCAAGCACGCAACGCATCAAGCATCTTTGACATCACACATTTTCCTTCTCCTCATCCTACCATTGTGAAGATCGGTTTGTACAGAAAGATTATGCCCGGTCCGGCGCACTACGAGAGGAAAGCTTCATCTGGTACATTAATATGTCGATATGACGCAGAAATTCCTCGGCGCTCATCTCCGAGGATGGATCGAACACATCGTATCCGACGCTGAAGCCCAAAGTGAACGGATGAAGCGATTTGGCGTTATACATTCCCAGATGCTTTCTGATGCACTCCACGGCACGTTGCAAATCCTCCGTATCCCTGATATCCGAAACCACACAGAATTCATCACCGCCATACCGTGCGATGATTTCCCCTAAACCGAAACAAGAACGGAGAAGGTCGACGGTATCCTGCAATGCGATGTCCCCCATCCCATGTCCGTAGGTATCGTTGATACCTTTGAAATGGTCGATATCCAGCATGATGGCGGAAAAACGGACGCCAGCCCGTACTTTTTCCTTAATGGCAAGATCGAGCCTTCTTCGGTTATACGCACCGGTAAGATAATCGATGTTGATATCCTGGTTCTGGGCGAACACATGGACGATCAACATTGCCACCGTCGCCCCTGCATATCCGAGAGGCAATCCATAAAACAGTATTTGGAGAATGGCACCCGCCAACGGAATCAAAGGAAGGAAGAAAAAGAACTTTTCGAACCGATTCCCCGTAAAAGCGCTGTTTTTGACGATGAAGACTTCAAGATACGCCATCTCGACAATCATGAGGAGGGAACGAAGCGAAAACAACGGACCTCGATGGTACTGTCCTGAGACATCAAACCAAAACACCCATCCCCATTTCAAGGATAGGATCGTCGCCGCGGCATTAAGCGCACAGAACACCCACAAGGGAATGAACCATCGATGTTTCTTGGCAAAAGCCACGTTGCAAAGCATCCCGGCATATTCCATCCAGGCAAAAATCATCAAAGGGTCGAGAAGGAAGATAAGGAAGTTCCCTGTCATGGCGCAAAGACGCGACATCCTGTCGGCCGCCTGAATCCGTCCCATAGAATCGAATACGATCAATAATGCGAGAAATATCAACAGCAACCGAAACATTCGTTGCTGCTGCACTTTGCTTTCCCTGTTTTTTATGGTGAACAAAAAAAGCATCGCCAGAAAAATGAACGAGTAGATATTGATGACCAACCACGAAGGGATGTTCATT
>JBAXYP010000286.1:0-3253 GCA_041670725.1 Sphaerochaetaceae bacterium | reverse complement strand
TGGGTCGATCCCTTCTGCCCTGCAAGCTCTTTGGAGACGAGTGTTCTCCGAATGGTTTCCCCAGAGCGGATATGTTCCCGAAGGGGCTCAGATAGAATGGTATGGCGAAGGAGACGCAAAACGATCCGATTATCGTTCGGAAATCTGGATCGCCGTTAAGAAGAGCGTGTAAAACATTGCGATCGTTTGGGAAGAAAACCCTGACGGGAAACTTGCGGCGGGATGGAAAACGGATTTATTTGGTCGGGGAAATGGAAACGGTCGTCGCACAGGCAAAAGGGGATCATTTCCGTAGCGGGGATGATCCCCCGCGCGGAAACGATCGTTTTGGTCAATCGACGGTATTCTTGAGGACGCCGAGTCCTTCGATGGATACTTCGACGGTGTCTCCGTGGTTCAGCCTGCTGATGCCGCCTGGGGTTCCGGTGGAGATGATGTCTCCGGGCAGAAGCGTCATCACATGGGAAAGATAACTGACCAGATACGGAATGGTAAAGATCAGGTTCGATGTATCGGACGCTTGTTTCACTACGCCGTTCACCTTGGTCTGCAGTGCGAGGTGCGACGGGTCGATCTCCGTTTCGATGAACGGACCGATGGGACCGAACGTGTCGAATCCCTTGGCCACGGTCCATTGTCCTTGTTTCGGTTGCAGATCCCTGGCCGTCACGTCGTTGGCGCAGCAATAGCCCAAAATGTAGGAAGCCGCATCATCTCGATGGACGTCTTTCGCTGTTCTTCCGATGACCACGGCGAGTTCCCCTTCATAATCCAGATGGGTGCTCATGCCGGGGTAGTGGATTGTCTCTTCCGGGCCAAGCAACGCGGTCGATGGTTTGAGAAACACCACCGGACTTTCCGGAATGGGAAGATGGAATTCCATCGCATGATCCCTGTAGTTCAGACCGATGCAGCATTCCTTCGTGTAAACGACAGGGGGGAGGAGTCGTATTTCGCTTTTCAAAACGGTTTTTCCTGTTTCCTTTCCCCCATCCAGAAAGTTTTTGTCCAGCACCTTGACGGTGCCTTCCTCAAGGATGCCGTATCCAACCGAGTGATTCTGTTCGTAACGTACGTATCTCATACCTTTCATCATACAGAAACGACCCGTCCGTATCGAGGGGGTGATTTTCCAATATTGACAAAGCCTTGTAAAACCATGAACCTTATAGCCATGATTTCGTATAAGAAATGCCCGTTGATGGATCGTTGCGGCGGTTGTCAGTTGATGGATCTCGATTATGACGAACAACTTGATGAAAAACAGCGTTTTGTCGAGGACAATCTCAGTGGGTACGGGCCGGTGGCTCCGATTCTCGGGATGGATGATCCCGTGCATTTTCGTACCAAGGTGCAGGCGGCGTTCGGATACGAATGGAAGGGAAACCGGGTCATCAGCGGCATCTATCAGGCGGGAACGCATCATATCGTTCCGATTCGAGATTGCCTGGTGGAGGACGAGATGTGCGAACGGGTCATTTCGACAGCCCGTACACTAATGAACAGTTTTAGGATCGCGCCGTACGACGAAGATCTCGGTATTGGTTATCTTCGCCACATTTTGGTGAAAAAAGCCTCGTTTACCGGACAAATCATGGTGGTGCTTGTTTGTGGGAACTACCCGTTTCCCCATAAGGATGATTTCATCAATATTCTCCGGCAACGAAATCCGGACATCAAGACGATCCTGTTGAATTTCAACGACGAAAAAACCAGCATGGTGCTTTCCGAGAAACCGGAACGCGTACTTTTCGGGCCGGGGTTCATCGAGGAGAGGATCAGCGACCTGTGGTTTCGTGTCTCTGCAAAAAGTTTCTTTCAGGTCAATCCCGTGCAGACCGAGGTGCTCTTTGACATTGCCATGAAGATGGCCTGTATCAAGGATACCGACCGCGTCATCGACGCATACTGCGGAACGGGAACGCTCGGTATGATCGCGGCAAGCAGAGGCGCACAGGAAGTGCTCGGCATCGAGCTCAACCCCGACGCGGTACAGGATGCCGAAGCGAACAAACTGCGAAACAAACTGGAGAACATTCAGTTCCTCTGCGACGACGCGTCATCGGCTTTGAAACGGCTTTCCGCTGAAAAGGCGGAGTGCGACGTATTGTTCCTCGATCCTCCGCGGCAGGGAAGCGACGAACGGTTCCTTTCCTCCGCCATCAAGCTCGATCCCCATTCCATCGTATACATCAGTTGCAACGTCAACACCCTTGCCCGGGATCTCAACTATCTGGAGCGTTTCAGCGACTATCGCGTCATCGGTATTCAGCCGGTGGATATGTTCCCTCATACGACCCATGTGGAGTGCATAGCATTGTTGCGAAAATACACCTCGTAGAAATGACTGGTGTTTGGACTTGGACTCTTATGATGCAAGGAAAATCAAGAAGTTCGACGACCAGCACAATCCCTATGAAGGGTGTGAACCATATCCGTTATCTCCTGCCAACACCAGCTTCAAGTGGGGGACATATCTGCGGGTTCATCGATCTGCTCTCTTTTGTGATGAACCCGTCCGGGGAAAAGCCCGGAAAGGTCCGGATTTTGCTCGATTTGAGATTGGGACATACCCAAATCCTTCGATATTGTGACGCTTTTTTGCAAAATTACGCATTCAGATTGAGTTTACCACCACACGTTTGCAAATACCGATTTATGTTTTTCCCTCTCCCTGCCCCATATATGTGATGTGCTCGGCAAAATTCCAAGAAAGTCATATATGGTTCAATAGGTTGGACCGAATTGCAGGAAGAGATAATGAACTGGTCAAGAAAGACCGGATGCCAAGATTCAGTATCGTTTTTCCCGTTTTATTGGATAAGAAAAGTTTTAAGGGACATCGCAATCCGTTACTCCCCGCAATATAAGATGCCTTCTTTAGGTGCTATGACGCACATTTCCCGGATTGCTTTGTCGGCAAATGGATTTGCCATACTTTTCTTGTTGTCGGGAAGCCAAGAAGGATTTGTTTTTCTTCATTTCCTCTTCCCGCGGTCTGCATCTGACCAAACGGACGATTGTTCTGTATACTGGATGGGCATACCCGCGAGAAGGGAAGGAGACGATACCTTGGAATATACGAAAGAGAATGCGAAGGCCGTTGATGCATGGGTGAGGGATGGATGGGAATGGGGAAAGCCCGTCACGCACGAACAGTATGAAATGGCGAAACGCGGCGATTGGTCGGTCGTACTTACTCCACGTAAACCGGTACCGCGCGATTGGTTTGGTGAGCTTCGTGGTTCCAAGG
>JBAXYP010000285.1:0-3269 GCA_041670725.1 Sphaerochaetaceae bacterium | reverse complement strand
TTTCCGTGCTAAAGAAAACTGTGTATGGTTTCGTTGGTCTTGCGGGGATATGGAACGTAATAACCTCGTATTGAGCAACGGTTTCTTTTTGGGTACTATGAGGCAATAACAAGGAAACGGTTGTATGCGAATCACATTAAAGAGCCTAAAACGTTCCTATGGCAAGCTTCGCGCTGTGAATGACGTCAGCTTGACGATTCCCTCGAATACGATATTTGGGATCATTGGCAAAAGTGGCGCGGGAAAATCAACGTTGGTGCGGCTTGTCTCTCTTTTGGAAAAACCTGATGAGGGCGAAGTGTATTATGATGAGAAGCGGGTCGACAACCTGTCAAAAGAAGATTTGATGATGCGTCGTCGTCATATCGGGATGATATTTCAGAATTTCAATTTGTTCTCCAGCAGGAATTGCGCCCAGAACATTGCATACCCGATGGAGATTAACGGATACAAACAAGAAGAGATCAAAAGCAGGGTGCACGAACTCCTCAAACTTGTTGATCTTGAAGGGCGCGAAGAGGCGCATATCAGTACGCTTTCCGGTGGACAGAAACAACGGGTCGCCATTGCCCGTGCGCTTTCATGCAGACCGGACATCCTGTTTTGTGACGAGGCGACCAGTGCCCTCGATCCCCAAACGACAAGTGCGATCTTGGATTTGATCAAGGACATACAGAAGAGGATGAGTCTGACGGTTGTGATGATTACGCACCAGATGGAGGTCGTCCGCGACACCTGCAAGGAGGTTGCGGTCCTCAATGACGGCGAAGTCGTCGAGCAGGGGAGGGTTTCCGATATTTTTAGTCATCCCCAAAATCAGGTGACGAAGGATTTCCTCTCCCGTCTCGTCGGGCATGACGAGCGGAAGACGCGGTTATACCAATGGTCGCACAAAGAGGGATCCTATCTTCTGCGTTTTCCCGGAAATGTGACGGATCGTCCTGTCATCTCGCAGATCAGCAGGAAATACGGCGTGGATTTTAATCTGAGGGCCGGAGGAGTCCAAGTGGTTGATGGAGAGGAGATCGGAACGATGATCGTGGATATCCTCAGCCCCGATGTGACTGCATTGCCCCTCGTACTGGATGAATTGAGGAATCAGGGGGTCATTGTGGAGGAGGCGGAGCACCATGGGAACTAACACGCTGTGGATTCTTGTCGGACAGGCCACATGGCAGACGGTGGTCATGGTATTCTTCTCAACCTTGTTCAGTTTGGTCCTTGGCCTGCCGCTCGGCATTCTTCTGACTGTCACCAGTCCTGAGAATCAAGGCGGCATCATGCCGCGTCCTGTGTTGAACAACATTATCGGCAGGATTGTCAATGTACTTCGTTCCTTTCCTTTCATTATTCTTATGATTTTGTTGTTTCCGCTGGCGAGATTGATTCTCGGCACCAGCATCGGGACGGCCGCCACCATCGTCCCGCTTTCCATCGCAGCCGCACCGTTCGTCGCTCGTGTCATCGAAAGTGCGCTGAAGGAAGTGGATCCCGGCGTTGTGCAGGCGGCGCGTGCCATGGGATCGACCAACGCCCAAATAGTTTTCAAGGTTATGATTCCCGAGGCGATGCCTTCCTTGGTGAGTGGTATTACATTGACGATCATCAATTTGATTGGGTATTCCGCCATGGCGGGCGCAATCGGTGGAGGAGGACTGGGGGATCTTGCCATTCGGTACGGATACCAGCGATTCCGTGGGGACGTGATGTTCGTTTCCGTCGTGGTGATCCTTGTCTTGGTTGAGGTGATCCAGATGATCGGAAACAAAATCGCGGCCAAGATGATGGAGAAACGTTGAGATGACTGTCTGTTGCATGGAAATGCATCGAATGCATAGAAGTGTTTACTGTTTTCTTTGAGCCAACTGCTTTTCATAAAAAGAAATATATAGGTTTTTCCGTTGGTTTATCGTAAAAAATCGATGGAACCACTTGCATTTCTTGGAGAAAAGAAGTACGTTGTCGCCAACAACCACAAGGAGAGAGATCATGACGAACACATGCATTATTATTCGTTCCGCTCTGATGTCTCTCATGATGATGCCCGACAGGGCATAATATATTATTTTTATCCAAACACAGTATCATATGGTTTTTCAGGAAAGCGGTTCGCTTTGCGTTCTGTATCCATTCGAGAAGGAGAAATCTCAATGAAAAAAATATTTGTAGTCATATTGGCCGGTTTGTTGGTTTTGGGTTCTGTTGCATTTGCGCAGGGTGCAAAGGAATCCACGGGGACGGAGAGCAAGGTGCTGAAAGTCGGCGCCACCCCGGAACCTCATGCCGAACTTCTTAACTTGGTCGTCGATGACCTCGCATCTCAAGGCATTACGTTGAAAGTGATCGAATTCACCGATTACGTGACGCCGAACGAAGCTTTGGAGAGCGGTGAGATTGATGCCAACTATTTCCAGCATCTTCCGTACCTCGAATCCTTCAACAAGGAAAAGGGTTTTCATCTGGTAAGCGCGGGTGGTATCCATGTCGAACCGTTTGCCGTATATTCCAAGAAGTACGGCAAGCTTTCCGATCTTCCCGTCGGAGCGACCATCGCCATTCCGAATGACCCGACCAACGAAGGACGTGCGTTGCTTCTCCTGCAGAGTGCAGGGCTTCTCAAACTAAAGGATGGAGCCGGCTTGACCGCCACTCCTCTGGATGTCGCGGAGAATCCGAAAGGTTTCAAGTTCAAGGAGATCGAGGCTGCTTCCCTTCCTCGTGTGCTTGCCGATGTCGATGCCGCGACGATCAACGGGAATTATGCCATTCCCGCGGGCCTTATCGCCACGAGGGATGGTCTGTACGTCGAGGGGGCCGACAGTCCGTACGTCAACGTGATCGCCGTGAAGAAGGGAAACGAAAACGATCCGCGCGTCGTCGCGCTGATCAAGGCGTTGAAGAGCAAGAAGGTTGCCGACTATGTCGCCAAGAAGTATCCGAACGGGGAAGTCGTTTTGGTAAAATAACCATGATGTCTTTTCGTGGGGGAGGCCGTTTCTCGGTCTCCCTTTTTTTTGTCCCATAGGATATCCTGAATGTATGGAATACTTCGTAGTTTGTTTGCTTCTTATTGTCGTTGTCTTGTTGGTTGTTCTTCTTTCCAGGGAGAAGAGTCGGAAAAGCGGGGGGGACGCCGCATATGTAAGAGCATCCCTTGACCAAGTGGCGAGAGAGAGTTCGGAAACGCGGAAAGAACTTTTTGGCATGCTGGAGCAATACCGGACCTCCGTCACTCAGTCTGTGAACAACTTACAGGGGCAGGTGTCCGC
>JBAXYP010000284.1:0-3279 GCA_041670725.1 Sphaerochaetaceae bacterium | reverse complement strand
TCAAACCTTCCAGAATATGCGCACGTTCCTGTGCTTTCCTGAGATCAAACCTGGTTCGTCTGGTAACCACTTCCTCCCTGTGCTTGATATAACAACCAAGCATTTGCCTCAGGGACATGGTGACGGGACGACCGTCAACCAACGCGAGATTGTTCACGTTGAAATTGCTCTGCAACGAGGTGCGCAGAAACAATTGGTTTAGCGTCACTCTCGGCGCAGCGCCGTTTTTCAGTTCGACGACCACCCGTATGCCCTTCCGATCCGACTCATCGCGAACCGCAGCGATGGATGGGATCACACCATCCTTCCGTAAATCATCGATTTTCTTGACCAGATCCGCTTTGTTAACCTGATAAGGCAATTCCGTAAAAATAATATCATCATGGCCGTGTTCGTGGGTCTCGATTTCATAGCGGCTCCGGATGACAATCTTCCCGTGTCCTGTGGAGAATGCGTCCTTTATCCCTTGAACGCCACAAATAATGGCGCCAGTCGGAAAATCAGGACCTTTGATGTAGCACATCAGCTCGTCCAAGGTGATGTCAGGATTTTCTATCGTCGCGCATATGGCGTCGCAGATCTCCTGTAAATTGTGCGGGGCCATGTTCGTAGCCATACCAACGGCAATACCGGAGGAGCCATTGGCCAAAAGGAACGGGAACGCCGCCGGAAGCACGAGCGGTTCTTTCAAAGAATCATCGTAGTTCGGCCCGAAGTCCACTGTTTCTTTCTGGATATCATCCAGCATGCTCTCACCGATACGGCTCATCTTGCATTCCGTATACCTCATGGCTGCGGGGGGGTCTCCATCAATGGAACCGAAGTTCCCCTGCGGCGCGATCGCGGGATAGCGAAGCGAGAAATCCTGAGCGAGACGCACCAACGCATCATATACCGAAGCATCCCCATGAGGATGGTATTTTCCAAGCACATCGCCTACGACACGGGCACTTTTCTTGTTAGCGCCGGAAGAACGCAATCCCATCTCATACATGTCGTACAAGATTCTACGGTGTACCGGTTTGAGGCCATCCCGAGCATCAGGAAGCGCACGGGCGACAATAACACTCATCGCATAATTCAAATACGAGGTACGCATCTCCTGGGATACGTCAGCAACAATGATGTTTTCTTTTATAGGTTCATCCACGATACATTCCTTTCATCACGCATCCAGATTGGATACATATACAGCATTGGCATCAATGAACTCCTTACGGGGTTCCACTTCCTCTCCCATCAACATGGAAAAGTTTCTGTCAGCTTCCTCGGCATCACCGAGATGGATCCGGCTCATCCTCCGGGTTTCGGGATTCATGGTGGTCTCCCAAAGTTGCTCGGGATTCATCTCGCCAAGACCTTTGTACCGCTGGATCTCAACTTTTGATGATTCGGTGACTGCGTACTTGTTGAGAATCTGAACCCGAGCATCTTCATCGTAAGCATACTCCACATTCTTCCCTATGGTGATCTTATACAACGGCGGCATGGCGAAGTAGATGTATCCGGCTTCAATCAACGGTCGCATATACCGGAAGAAAAAGGTCAGCAACAATGTCCTAATATGGGAACCATCGACATCAGCATCGGCCATAATAATGATTTTATGATATCGCACCTTATCAATATTGAAAGTGTTGTCCAAGTTTTCCTCATCTGAATCGGTGTTGTTGTACCGGGTAAGCCCCGCACCGATGGTGGAAATGACTGGTTGGAGTTTGTCGTTTCCCAGTACCTTGAATTCGGGGGCTTTCTCGACGTTGAGCATTTTCCCCCACAAAGGAAGAATCGCCTGGAACGTACGATCCCGCCCTTGTTTCGCAGACCCCCCTGCGGAGTCTCCCTCGACGATGAAGACCTCGCACTTTGCGGGATCTTTCTCCGAGCAATCCGCAAGTTTACCGGGTAATCCGCCACCTTCGCTCTTCTTGCGAATCTGTTCCCGGGCCTTCCTGGCCGCAATGCGTCCGAGCGCCGCATCGATAATCTTTGTAAGGATCGCTTCTGAAATCGACGGATCCTCATCCAAGTAATTCCCGAGTTTCTCGTACACCATCGAATTGACCAAACCGGCAACATAACTGTTGCCCAGCTTCATCTTCGTCTGGCCTTCAAACTGCGGATTGGGAATCTTTACGGAGATGACGGCGGTAAGACCTTCGTTGATGTCATCCGGCTCGAACTTGTCGTCAAATTTCTTCAGAAGTTTCGCATTTTTCTGCAATTGAGCATTGATGACCCGGGAAAGTCCCGTTCGGAAACCGGTCAGATGCGTACCGCCTTCCCTCGTATTGATGTTGTTTACGAACGACAAAATCTTTTCATCGTACTTGTCGTTATACTGGATGGAAATTTCAACCTTGGTATTGTCTTTCTCGCCTTCAATGGATATCGGAGGATCGAACAATACATGCTTGTATTCGTTCAGGTATGAAACGAATTGGGGGAGGCCACCTTCCGATTTAAAAACGTTTTTCCGTTCCTCCGGTCCACGCCTGTCGACAATCGAGATGGAAACCCCTTTGTTGAGAAAGGAAAGTTCCCTGAATCTGTTGGAAAGTACTTCAAAATCAAACGAATTACGTTCCATGATGGTGAAATCAGGGGAGAAACTGATGACGGTTCCCGAACGATCGGAATCCCCGACCTTCACCACATCCCCTTGGGGGAATCCTTTGCGGTACACCTGACGAAAAATACCGCCCGGGTGTCCGGGATCCTCAACGGGATATCCGCCGGTAAGCCGATAAATCGTCACCTCAAACCAATCGGAAAGCGCGACGACACACGAGACACCCACGCCGTGAAGTCCGCCGGACACTTTATAAGCGTTTTTGTTAAACTTACCACCGGCATGCAATTGAGAAAGAACCACCTCGAGCGTGCTTTTTTTCTCAGTCGGGTGCATGTCAACGGGAATACCGCGTCCGTTATCCTCGACCGTACAGATCTCGCGTCCTTCCTTGTTGACGTCCAAAAACACTTGGATGTCGGTACAATAGCCCGCCATCGCTTCGTCGATACTGTTGTCGATGACCTCGTACACCAAATGATGGAGTCCGTCGATGCCAGTGGTTCCGATGTACATACCTGGACGCATACGAACCGCTTCCAAGCCTTTGAGCACCTGAATGGATTCGGCGCCATACGATTTTTCCGCTTGCTTGATCGTATCGCCGTCCTGCCCATTGGTCGGGGTCAAGGATTCGTTGATTTTGTTACCTTCGTTCATCCGATTAATTCCTTGTTTTGTATTGCAAAAGACCGTAATCTTCCACC
>JBAXYP010000283.1:0-3284 GCA_041670725.1 Sphaerochaetaceae bacterium | reverse complement strand
TGGCGTAAAAGACGTCGGTGGGATAGACGGCAAGCTGGCTTTGTGCGATATAACAGTCGGAGACGAGGTTCGCATGGCTGAGCATCACGCCTTTGGGCGTGCCCGTCGTACCGCTCGTGAAAAGGATCGCGGCCAGATCGTGTTCCTTGGGTTTCGCGATGGGGTTCTTCGGCTTTTCCCTACAGTCGAGAAGGAACGGGTCAGAGGAATCCGGTTCAAGCGAGATGCGGGTGAAATCCTTGGCCTGCATGGAATCGATGCGTTCCTTGTCGGCAATAAGCCAATGCGCCCCCACAAAATCGGCAAGCGCATATATCTCCTTGTCGTGGTAACTGTTGTCCAGCGGCACTACAGTTGCTCCGCTTTGAAGGATACCGAGAAAAGCAAGCGCCCATTCCGGACTGTTCTTGCCTGTCAACACCACCGTATCCCCACTTTTCATCCCATGATTCGCCAAATATCCTGCGATTTCGTTCATTGCGTCCTGTACTTCGGTATAGGTAAAGCTTTCTTCCTTGGGCGTGTAGGTGAACAGGCATTTGTTGTGGGGAAACCGTTTCGCCGAGATGGCGAACATCTCGGGGATGGTCGGCCAGACGCCGTTGAAATCCGTTCCACGGTATGTATCCAGAAACTTCCATTTCTCATTCGAATCAAACGAAGCGTAACGCATAGTGCCTTCTTCACGGAGAATCCGTCCCCTCCACGGTACGATACGGACAAGAGGAAAGCAAGAAGGAATAGAACGTTTTTTCTGCTAGTTATCGATATACCACCCCTCCGGTAAAAATGTACTATCGGTCAAACAAAGCAAGATACGCGCCGTATCCTTCCTCCCGCATCTTTTCGTACGGAACGAACCGGAGTGCGGCGCCGTTGATGCAGTAACGAATTCCGTTTGGCGATTTTGCATCGTCTTCAAAACGATGCCCAAGGTGTGCGTCTCCCGCGGTGCTTCGCACCTCCGTCCTGATCATGCCGAATCGGGTGTCGGTCCGTTCCATCAGTGCCTTTTTCGCGATCGGAGCGGAGAAGCTCGGCCATCCGCAACTGTCGGGGTACTTGTCCAAGGAAGAGAACAGCGGTTCTCCTGTGGTGACGTCGACGTAGATGCCTTTTTCGAAGGAATTCCAAAGAGGATTGCTGAACGGCCGTTCGGTGCCGTCTTCCTGGGTTACCTGATAGGCGGTGGGGGAGAGTCGCCGTTTGAGTGTCTCCTCGTCGGGTTTTCGATAACTTCGCCGCGCAAGTTCGTCGATCAGGGAACGTGGGATGTGACAATATCCGTCGGGGTGCTTCGTCAGATAGTCCTGATGGTATTCTTCAGCGGGATAGAAGTTTTCGAGCGGCTTGATCTCCACGGCGAAACCGGCGATCTTGCGTTTCATTTCCTTTGCCGCCGTTTCCACGATGCTCTTCGACGATTCGTCGGCGTAATAGATTCCGCTTTGGTATTGGGTACCTCTGTCGTTGCCCTGACGGTTCGTGGCGGTTGGGTCGATGACGGAGAAGAAGACGGAGAGCAATGTCTCTAGGGACGTCAACCGGTCGTCGTACGTGACTTTGACGGTTTCCCTGAATCTTGTATTTCCCGTACAAACGGTATGATAGTTCGCATCTTGTTCCCCAGTGCCGTTTGCATATCCGCAGCTTGTGTCCATCACGCCGTAAAGTTTCTGCATCAGCAGTTCCATTCCCCAAAAGCAACCACCTGCGAAATAAATGCTCTTCTCTTGTCCCATAACGCCCTCCCCGTTCGAAGATACGTGTGTCCCCTACGAAATGCAAGCCTCAGGGCCTCCATGAGAAACGCGCCATATCCACACGCCCGTCGTGGAGAAATTCGACGCCTTCCTTCAAAAGACGGGCTCGTTGCGCCTCGTTTCCTCCCTGAAGGTCGAAACTGTCCGACAACCGTCCATCCTTGGTCACTACGCGGTGACAGGGGACGGACGGATCGTGGCAGCAGCGCATGGCGAACCCCACGGCGTGCGCCCCGCGGGGATACCCTGCGATCGCGGCGAGAAGCCCGTATGAGGCGACACGGCCGTAGGGAATGCGACGGGCCGCCTCGTAAATCTCGGCGAAGGTCATTTGGTGTCGTAGGACATCTTCTGCTTGAGGAATGTCCCACGATGCAAGTCGTTGAACGCTTCGTCCAACTCGGCGCGGCTGTTCATTACGATCGGGCCGCCCCAGGCGATTGGTTCGTCGAGCTTTACCGAGCTCATGAAAAGGACCTGTACAGGATCCTTACCGCTCTTGATCGTCACAAAATTCCCTTCGGAGAACTTCACCGCCGTCTTTTCCCTGATATTCTCTCCCGCCACCACAGCATCGCCGAGCAAGGTGAATGCCATTGCTGATCGCCTCTCCTCCGTCCCGACGGTGAGAGAGGTGTTCGGATCGAGATGGATGTCGTAGTAGTCAAGCGGCAGGTATTTTCCCTGATGCCCCCGTTCTTCGCCGTACGATCCGGCAAGGAGACGGAGCGTTCCGCCTTCAAAGGGTATCTCTTTGATCTCGTCGTCCTTGATGCTGTGGTATGCGGGGGGAGCCATTTTGTCCTTACTCGGAAGGTTGAGCCAGAGTTGCACGCCCAAAAGACGTTCTGCCGGCGGTATCTGTTCCTCGTGGAGGATGCCGGACCCCGCCGTCATCCACTGCATTTGTCCGTCACCGATCGCATCCCTGTTCCCAAGGCTGTCGACATGCACCATTTTTCCCCGGTATATGTAGCTGATCGTCTCGATTCCGCGATGCGGGTGCATCGGAAAGCCTGCCGTATAGTCGTCCGGGTTTGTGCTGTCGAACGAGTCCAGCATCAGAATCGGATCAAAGGCTTTTGCTGTTCCGTTTCCGAGGACGCGCACCAAACTCACGCCTGCACCGTCTTCCGTCCTGAATCCCTTCACCTGCTCAACAATCGTTCGTTCCATATGTCCGCTCCTTGAATTTCTTCAGAATTTCCTTCAGCGTTCGCATCTCTTCGTCGGAGAGCGCGCCGAAGATGGCTCCGATGTTGGCGTAATGAGCGGGGAGAACCCGTTCCATCGTTTTTTTGCCTTCCTCGGTGATGGCAAGCTTGCAAGCACGTCCGTCCTTCGGATCCTGTTCCTTCCTGATCAAGCCGTCCCGCTCAAGGTTCTTCACCACCACGGTGATGTTTCCCGATGTCGTAAGCAGCTTTTCCATCACTTCGCAGATTTTCAGGGGACCTTTGTTGTACAGCGCTTCCAGTACGCCAAACTGCATCGCGGTCAACCCGCTCTGTTTGATGGTCT
>JBAXYP010000282.1:0-3291 GCA_041670725.1 Sphaerochaetaceae bacterium | reverse complement strand
TACGGGATTCATGAACTTCCCCCGCTCGAACCGTGCGAAGGCCCGTTCCCCCTGCTCTATCACAAGGAAGACGTCGTTTCCCTTTTCTTCATCAAAAAGGAAAATCTTCCTGATTTTTTTGGAAAAACCACGCTGGTCATCGAAGGAAAACAAGGCATAGGAAAAACCACGTTGGTCACCCGTCTCATCGAAGGCTATCGTGGGACGCTCACGGGATTCCTTACCAAGAAACGAGACGGAAAGGTGTATATCTCCAATTTGGACGGATCTCTTTCCGGCATCGCAGGAAATGCGGGAGAAAGCACTCCGAAGGCGTTCGATTCCATCGGCGTGCAAGCGTTGCGTTCTGCCGGAGAACTGCGGATTATGGACGAACTTGGTTTTATGGAACGGGAGGCGTACCTTTTCCAAGACGCAGTTCTTTCCGCCGTCTCCGACGAAAAGCCCACCATCGCGGTGGTGAAAGACAAAAATCTCCCGTTTCTCTCAACGATCAAGAAACACGAGCGATCGCTCCTCGTCCGACTCTCAGAAGAGAACAGAGACATTGTCACAGAAGAACTGCGGCGGGCCGTCTGTTGCTGCCGGATATGGCCCGTCGCAAAAGCGATTACTCGCCGATCATCCGGGCAATCTCGGCATCGGTGAGATCGGCATGGTAGAATAAGGAGAAATACCGTTTCACCTCCGTCTTGAGATCGTACGTAGCGCGATCGGGATACAGTTTCTTCGCTCCCCAGAGAAGCCCGAGGAACCGGTTGACGGACGGAGGATTGGCAATCCATCCCGCGGGAACGTCGGGGGAAAGGAAGATATGCCCGTCCTTCACCGCCGACACTTGGCTCCATATCGGATCGGCCGGGGCCTTTTCGAACGCAGGCTTGGCGTCCCCGGCGAAAATCACGTACGGAGGATTCCAGGAGAGAATCCGTTCCATGTCGACTTCGTTGCCGGTGCCTCTTGACGACGGGTTTTCCACCACCGCCAAATTGTCCATCAGCATATCCACCGTCTCGCCCTGATAACTGTCCTTGGCTAATACGTTGATCCCCTTTTCTCCGACCACGTAGATTCCTTTTACCTTGCCCGGTGCGGTGATCGTCCGTATTCGGGAAAGCGTCTGGGCGCAATAATCCCCGAGTTCCTTCGACTGAACCTCAAGACCCAGCAAAGAGCCGAGCTTCGCATACGCCTTGTCCATCGTCGCCGTCGAAGCGTCAATATGAATCACCGGAATGCCGAGCTGATTCTGAATCTTGTCCAAATCCTCGCTGATTGTTTTCTTCCGTTCCCCGACGTCGATGACCACCTGCGGGTCGAGCCGGAGCACCTCCTCCATATTGAAGGTCGCCTTTCCACCGTAGATCTGCCCCGCATACGGGATGTCGAGATACTTGGCATCCACGATTCCCTTGGCCGAATCGTTCCATGCCACGGACAACCCGACAAACGTATCGGCCGCCAACGGGAACAGAACGTATTGGGAAATCAGGCCTGCGGGCAGAATCCGATCGATTTTTGCCGGAAGCGTGACCGTACGGCCCAAGTCGTCGGTATACGAGACCGTATCCGACGCCGCAGGAGCTTGTTCAGGCACCGGTTGGGCGAACAAAGAGAGTGCCATAAGGCACACCAACAACACAACAAACGCTTTCTTTTTCATCAGATCCCTCCACGTTTTCTGTGGACGCACACACGAATCTCGTCATCGTACAGACATTCCATATGCACATCCACGCCATACACCGATTTGATCATTTCTTCGGTCATCACCGTCTTGGGATTTCCCTGGGTGACCAACCGACCAGCCTTGAAGACAGCCAATGACGACGAATACTGGTAGGCCTGCTCCGGATTGTGGGTGGTCATCACCACGCAGTATCCTTCGTCCGCCAGTTTGGACACTTCCTCCAATACGTTGATTTGGTTGCCGAGGTCGAGATTCGCCACCGGTTCGTCCAGCAACAAATTCCTCGCCTTCTGCATCAGGGAGCGTGCGATGAGGACCAACTGGCGCTCCCCGCCGGAAACCTCGAGAAACAGGCGTCCGGCCAAATGGGCGATACCCAGTTTTCCCATCGCGGCGAGCGCATCTTTCCGATCGCCTTCATCCGGATTGCCGAACGCACCGATCCTGTTGTTCGCCCCCATCAGAACCATTTCGAGACACGGATAATTGAACGTCGGATAACAAAACTGCGGGACATACGCGAGAGAACGGGACATCTCCCGTCGAGGAAGGGCATGCACGTCCTTTCCATCGACCATGATGGATCCCGTCCACGCATCCCGCAAACCGAGCACGCATTTGAGAAGCGTAGTCTTCCCCGCACCGTTCGAACCGATAATCGAGGTTACCTGGCCGTCGCACGCCGAAAACGCCACGTGAGAGAGCGCGAAATTCCCTTTTTCGTAGCCATAGGTAAGATCCGTAACGGTAATGCTCATAAATGGTTCTCCCCCTTGAGCATCAAGGCCAGGAAGAACGGAGCGCCGACAAACGCGGTGAGGATTCCAATGGGAATTTCGCTGGAGGCGGCGCACCGGCAGATATCATCGACGACGAGCAGGAACAACGCACCGAAGAGTGCGGATGCGGGAAATACGCCGGTGTTTGAACTTCCCATCACCTTCCGCGCAAGATGCGGCACGACGAGCCCCACCCATCCGATCAACCCGCACGTGGCGATCACGGAAGAGGTGGCCAGTGTCGAACAGATCACGAGCACTCTTCGCAGACGATTTACGTCCAACCCGAGTACCGTGGCGTCCTCATCGCCCAGACTGAGAAGATCGACCTTCCAGGAAAGAAGCAAAAGCGGCAGGACTCCCAAAAAAAGCGGAACGACGACCACGCCGAGAGTATGCCAATCCGTCCCGGAGAGACTCCCCATCAACCAGTAGGTGATGGCGGGCAATTGGTTGGTCGGATCAGCGACCAGTTTGATGAACGACGTACCTGAAGAAAATAGCGAACCGACCATAATGCCGGAGAGGATCAGGCCGGTCGTCCTGCGGGTTTTCAACACACGGGAAAGCGCGTATACAAGCATGACGGTAAGAAGACTCGTCACGAACGAAACGGTCATGACGCCGGCGGAAGGCAGGCCGAGCAGGATGGACAACGCCGCGCCGAATGCCGCGCCGTTGGAAGAACCAAGGATATCAGGACTTGCCATGGGGTTTTGGAATACCCCTTGGTAGGCGGCGCCGGAAAGGGACAAAGCCAAACCTGCAAGCATCGCCATGAGAATCCGGGGAAGGCGAATGGACAATACGACCCGTTCCATC
>JBAXYP010000281.1:0-3296 GCA_041670725.1 Sphaerochaetaceae bacterium | reverse complement strand
TTGTACCGTTCTTCAGCGTAGCACGAAACCGGAGATCCTCCACTTGGGAGGAATGCTGGCGGATACGCTCCACCTGTTGCGCGAATTCATCAAACATCTCATCTCGTTTTTCATTCATACTCAGCTCCAGAATTTTGTGTTTTTTATATCATCGACGAGCCGCGTCACTTCCGTTTCCAGTGCGGCGCAGATCATCTGTTCTGCTTTTGTTTTATCCGTTTTCGCCATTTCCAACGCTTGGGGAAATTCCATCGCCCTTCCGATATTTGCGTAATAGTTCTTGCTGACCACCGTCATGTCCCGTCCCGCAGCGAATGAAAACTTGTATCTGACTCTGCGTCGCGGAGCCACCAGTCCGATCGGGATTACCGGTACGGGATTGGAGAGGTACATCCTTGCCACTCCAAAATGGAACCGACCGAGTGTTCCCTGGGTATTGAGTTTCCCTTCGGGAAAAATGTAAACGGAATCCCCTTGGGCGAGGTAGGAGACCGCCAAAGGTACGACCTGTTTCTTCTCTTCGGGTGTGAGCGCCCTGATCTGTTCCGTCCATGAGAGGAATAAGCGTACTATGGGAATGTCGTAGGCGCGGCCGATGACCATGTGAAGATTGTCGTGGGTGAGGGTGGTGACGAAATGTACATCGGAGGAACTGAAATGATTCGAACAGAAAATCTTGGGACCTTCCGGCAACGGTTCTTCCTTCCATACGTAAAAATCGTAGTTCAGTCCGAGAATGATCCGGACAATGGTTCGATAGATACGGTTGAGGACCCGTGCGGTTGGTTTCACGGTTTTGATAGTACGGCTAAACGTGCAATAACGTCTACCATACCGGAGTGAGAAGGTGATTGGTTTCGTCCCAGCGCATCGGCGTATGGTATACGGCTTCGATCCGCTCCTTGGTGATCACCTCTTTGGCTGTTCCTTGCGCTATCAGTCTGCCCTCGTCGAGCAGGAGCACTTCGTCGCTGTACTTCTGGGCCATCATCAGGTCGTGAAGAACGAGAATGACCAGTTTGCCCTGTTCGGTCGCAAGACTCTTCACCAGATGAAGCGTCGATATCTGATAGGCGATGTCCAAATTGTTCACCGGCTCGTCGAACAGAAGAATCGGGGTGTCTTGGGCGAGGGCGCGCGCGATCAAGGTACGTTGGAATTCCCCTCCGGAAAGGGACATGACGCTGCACTCCGCTTTCCCCGACAAATTGCATATTGCGAGGCTTTCCTCCACATGCCCCGTTCCGGCCATGGCGACCGCGTCCCTGACGGTGAAGTCGTATTCGATGCGTCCCCATTGCGGGACCAAGGAAACGATGCGTGCGATCTGTTCGCGATGATATTTTCCAATATCCTTCCCCAACAGAAGAATTTTCCCCGACTGGGGTTTCAATTCCCGGTACAGGAACTTCAGGAACGTGCTTTTCCCTGATCCGTTCGGCCCGATCAACGTGAAAAGGCCCGGACCGGCGATTGAAAGGCTGAAGTCACGGAAGATGGTTCGTCCTGGATAACCGCCGAACAGGCGCTCTATGCGTATCGTTTCATCCATATTGGTACCTTCCCCGGTGGAGCATCAGCAGAAAAAGCGGCGTGCCGAGCAATGCGGTGATCACTCCGACAGGCATCTCCCCCGAGGGGAGGATTACGCGACAGAGAATGTCGGAAGCAAGCAGCAGCAAAGCACCGAACAGTCCGCAGAAGGGGAGCATCTTCTGATGTTTCGGTCCCACTAGGATTCGCGCGATGTGAGGTGCAAGAAGTCCTACGAATCCGATGATGCCGTAGGAGGCGACGCACACCGAGACGGAAAGCGTCGGAAGCAGAATGAACACTACGCGGAATCGTTTGATGTCCAGTCCGAGAGAAAGTGCGGAGGAAGTGTCCAGCAACATCATATCAAGCTGGTTGGTGAAAAAAGGCAACGGAAGGAACGAGGCGAGAAACAGAACAAGCACCGCAAGAGTCTGCCGGTACGAAGCGGCGGAAAACGAACCAAGCGTCCAGAACATGATCCGCTGGTACTGTTCGTGGGCAAGAAGCATGACGAGTGTCAGCAACGATGAACACAGGTAGTTTATCGCGACGCCGGAGAGGATCAGCCGTGTCTGGCTTTGGTGACGGAGAGAGAGCAACAAGATCAGCAATGACGCAAAAAGCCCTCCTGCGAGCGCCGGCACGGTCAGGGAGACCGCTCCGAGACACGCTCCGATTGCCGCTCCAAGGCTTCCTCCCGATGAAATGCCGAGGACGTACGGATCGGCCATCGGATTTTTCAGCACCGCTTGGAAAACTGCGCCGGAAATGCCCAAAACGGCGCCGCAAAGCAATGCGGAGAGCGTGCGAGGAAGACGGAGCTCAAGGACAATATATCGGAGCGGATCGTCGGGGCTTCGAAGCGCCCGTATGATTTCCGCGGGCGTCGACCGCGAACTGCCCGTCGTGAGCGAAAGGACGAAAAGCAGAGCGAGGAGAAGGAGCCAGAGCCAGGTGTGACCTTTTTTCATTTCATTCTCCGTGGATCAGGCGGGCGAGTTCGCCTATTCCTTGGACGGTTCTTGGTCCTTGCCGCCCGATCAGATCCCCGTCGATGATTTTGACTTCAGCCTTCATGTCGCAGTACGGTTTCGTATCGTTCCATTCGGCCAGCAGTTGCGCATCCGATTTTCCGTCGTTCATCCTTCCCATCAAGATGATGACATCTGGATTTGCCAGAAGGAGTTGCTCTTTGGAAAACATCCAATTGCGGCCGTCCTTCGCCACGTTGATGCCTCCGGCGAGGGTAATCATCTCGTCCAGGTACGTATCGCCCGTCGCAGATGCATCATACGTTCCGAATGCGACGACAAAACAGACCCGCCTGTTCGGCTTGTTCTTGTAACGTTCCTGAATCGCGGCCAATTGTGCGTGCATCGACGCGGCAAGATTTTCCGCTTCTTGCTTTTTCCCGATGACAAGCCCTACGTCTCGGATGAATCCGAACGTACCTTCGAACGTACCTTCCTTATTGATGGAAATCGCTTTCACGCCCGCTTTCTCCAATGCCCTGTAGACGTCATCGCTGACCATCGACGAAGCAATGACAAGATCGGGTTTCAAACGGATGATCTTCTCCACCGACGGGTTGAGAATTCCGCCGATGGAGGGGATGTCCGCCACCGACGCGGGATAATTGCAGTAGTCCGTTCGGCCAACAAGCATGTCCTCGCCGCCGAGGGCGCAGATCGTTTCGGTCACCGTCGGACCAAGACTGACGAGGCGATGTACCGCCGAGAGGGGGTATACGGTTCCCCTGC
>JBAXYP010000280.1:0-3299 GCA_041670725.1 Sphaerochaetaceae bacterium | reverse complement strand
CTGACGAGGATTTTCCGGAAGGAACTTGGGCTTTCGCCATGGGACTATCTGAACCGATATCGGATTTTTCTCGCCACGAAACTGCTTCGTCAAACGTCTCTGACCATCAATGAAGTTGCCGGTGAAAGCGGGTTCCAGGATCAAGCCTATTTTTGTCGGGTGTTCAAGAAAACAATGGGCGTAAACCCCGGGAAACTACGAAAAGGGACAAAATAGAAGTCGGAAAAGTACAATTGTCTCTCTGCATTTTCTTGCGAAGCGGAACCTATACTTAAAGAATGAGGTAATGGTGTATGGGTGAGAAGAAAATGAGTACCGTCGAAAAAGCGGCTGCACAGGTTCCTGTGGCCACTCGGCTGACCGAAGAGGAGCAGGCGGCATATCTGAACTACAAAAAACACCATACATGGAGGGAAGTGAAGCGACACAGGAGCATCTACGCCCTGATGGCTATACCTCTTGCATATTACGTTCTCTTTAAGTACGTGCCCATTTGGAACGGACAGATCGCGTTCAAAGATTATATGGCCCTTGATGGCGTGCTTGGTTCCAAATGGATCGGACTGGACAATTTCAAAACGTTCATCCATTCGTTTTATTTTGGGGAATTGATCCGTAACACGCTGATGTACAGCGTGGGAAAACTGGTGTTTTGTCTTCCCCTGTCCATCATCCTCGCCATTGCGTTGTACGAATGCATCCATCCAAGGCTGGGGAAAGTCGTGCAGACGCTGGCGTATCTGCCGCATTTTCTCTCTTGGGTCATTATGTATGGAATCCTGCTTTCCCTTCTCGCTCCGGGCGACGGAGTCGTCAACGATCTCATCAAATTGGCAGGAGGAAAGCCGATCGACTTTTTGACCAGTACCACTGCGTTTCCGTGGATCGTCATCTTTTCCGACGCATGGAAGGAAATGGGGTGGTCGGCGATAATTTTCATTGCGGCGCTGATGGGCATTGACCCGGCGCTGTTCGAAGCGGCAATGGTTGAAGGGGCGAACAGTTGGCAACGGGTGAAGTATATTACGCTTCCGTCGATCCGCTCGGTGATCGTCGTCGTATTGTTGCTTCGTCTGGGTACAATTCTGGACGCAGGATTCAATCAAATATTCATGCTGTACAGCACGCCGGTGCTCAGCGTCGCCGACATCATCGACACGTGGGTATACAGGCAGGGGCTGTTGGAGTTCCAGTTCGGACTGGCTACTGCCGTCGGCCTGTTCAAGGGTGTCATCGGACTTTTGTTGATCGTCGTCAGCAACAAACTGACCCGAAAGTTTTCCGGTTCTTCGTTGTATTGAGGGGTGACGGAAATGAAAAAAGACGAAAAAAAGAAAAAAGTCACCTCACTGAGACCAAAGGCTACCGCCGTCGCAGTGAAACCGACGACGGCCGATCATTCGTTTACTATCGTTGTCGATGTGTTTTTGTGGGCGGCTTTGTTCCTCATCGCGATTCCGTTATGGAGCACTATTACGCTTTCTTTTCGTCCAAACGATTACATCGGGACGAATTTGGAAGGGATGTTCCTTCCCGTGTGGAAATGGTCAACCGCGGCATACAAGGCGCTTTTGGGTAACCACGGGTTTCTTATGGCGTTCGTCAACAGTTTCAAGATTCTGATATTCGGAGTCGCGACCGCATTGTTGCTGACCATTCCTCTTGCGTATTGTCTTTCCATTCCAAGTTTGCCGGGGCGTAAGTTTTTCAATTGGTTGGTGATTATCCCGTATGTGTTCAACGTCGGCATGATCCCGACTTATCTGTTGGTGACGGGCATCGGCCTGCAGGACCATCTGTCGTCCGTATTCCTTCCCGTCGCTGTCTCTACGTACAATTGCCTGATCATGCGTTCTTTCTTTGAAGGAATCCCCAACGAGTTGAAGGAATCGGCGCGTATCGACGGGGCGACGGAGATGCAGGTGATGATGAGGATCGTCCTGCCTCTGTCCAAAGCAATCATCCTGACCGTCGGGCTGTTCTACGGTGTTTCGTTCTGGAATGACTTCTTCCGCGCCATGTTGTATTTGAACAACAACGACTTGCAGCCGCTCCCCATCCTGTTGAGGAACATCCTGCTTGCCAGCGGGATGAATGAATACGTTGAGGTCAGTGCATTTGGGGATGCTCCGATTTCCGCCATAAAAGCCGCGTCGGTATTTATGAGCGCCATTCCCATGGTCATTGCATATCCGTTCATCCAGAAGTATTTCACCAAAGGTACGTTGCTTGGTTCCGTAAAGGGCTGAGCCGGGTATATGAGAGGTTTTTGGGTAATCAAAAAAAGAGGAGGATTACATGAAAAAAACATTGTTGGTTTTGTTGGTTCTGACCTGTCTGATTGCCTCTGTGTTTGCGCAGGGCAGTACGGAACAGGCCGCACCCGCAGCTTCCGCGAAGGAAGAACCGGTAGCCATTGACTTGTGGTATGGCGCGGCGATTACCGAAGCGGGACCCCCACCGGATGACTGGGTGGGATTCAAAGTCATTAAGGACAAGCTCAACATCGATTTGAAGCTTACCGCCCTCCCGTCCGCAGAGAACGACCAGGATGTGAAGATCCAGGCAGCCGGTGCGGCGAATAACCTGCCCGATCTGTTCATGGTTCGTCGTGAGACCCTGATGCGTTTGATCAAGCAAGGACTTGTTGCTCCTGTTGATGACTTATACGCGAAGATGCCGGTGCGTACTGCAAGGCACTATGATGTGTCGAGTATCCAGAATACGACGTTCAACGGCCATTCCTACGGCCTTGCGGATCCCGGTTCCATTCCGAGAAACGAAGGTCTTCTGATCCGTAAGGACTGGTTGGACAAACTCGGTCTTTCCGTTCCCAAAACGCTGGATGACCTGTACAACGTCATGGTTGCCTTTACCAAGAATGATCCTGACGGCAACGGCAAGGACGACACCTATGGATATGGGGCTTTTCAGGAACTCAACAACTACGAGGAGTGGCCGGGTCGTCGTTTGGAGCCGATTTTCGGAGCCTTCGGTGTCGATGGCACCTGGGATATGTCGAAAGCGAGTACCGGACTGAACGTCTTCAAACCGGAGTTCTACGATGCTATGGTGTTTCTCAAGAAGATTCAGGATGCAGGCGTCATTGATCCGAACTGGCTTGCCTATAAAAAGGATGATTTCCGCGCTGCATGGAAACAAGGCAGATTCGGCATCATGAGGGAACAGAATGCGGCGTATGCGGCGACTTCCAACTATGCCCCGTTTGACAAAAACTTCCCCAACGGCAAGTGGATCGTCGTCGATCCGCCGGTAGGTTCGAGTGGAAAATCGTCCAT
>JBAXYP010000279.1:0-3314 GCA_041670725.1 Sphaerochaetaceae bacterium | reverse complement strand
TTCCTCGTATTCCGTCTGGCCAAGCTGGTATTTCTCATCCCGAGACAGGTTGGAGATGTCTGGATGGAGTAACAGGTACTCCATGGTAAAATTTAGCCTTTGCATCATGCTGTCCTGTTCCTTAGCGCAGACGGAAAGCATGGAGGAGTTCTGGGAAAAGGTATTCTGGGCATAGCTGTTGACCAGAATGGGGTACAACAAGAAGGCAAACAAAAGGGGAATCGCAATGACGATGCAGTAGGAGATTATCATGTGAGTATAACGCTGTGATCTTTTCTTCATCGGATCCTCTTTGCCTCGTAAAGTACATCAAAAGTCTAAGACCTAATTGAGTTTCTGGGTAGAGAAATCGACAAGTTTTCCATCGATTGTTAGGCCTTCGGCTGTGCCTCTCACAATTCCGGTCATGATAGGGCGTTTGGTGATGGCGGCTTTTATAGCCTTTGCCCAAGGGACGAAAGAAGAAGAGATCGCCAAGACGGGAAATTTGCAGGGGAAGTCCTTGTTCATCTATTGCGGGGCGGGAATGCAGAAACCGTTCCAAAAGATTGTCGAAGCGTTTCAGACGCGGACGGGATGCGACGTGAATGTTACCTATGCCAATGCTGCGCAGATCCAGACGCAGATCACACAGACGAAGGAAGGTGCCTTCTTTATCGCAGGTTCCGCCGAGGAAGTGAAACCGGTCAGCAATTTTGTGGTAAACAGTATCGATTTGGTCAAGCACATCCCGGTCCTTGCCGTTGCACAAGGGAATCCCAAACGGATCGGGGGGATCAAGGATCTGGGGAGCGGAGACATCGTGACGGTGATCGGGGATCCCCAATCGACGCCGATCGGGAAAATCGCCAAGAAGGCGTTCTCTGATTACGGGGTTGCCGACAAGGTGAACCTTGGCGCCACGACGACGACCGCTCCGCAACTTGCTACGTTGATCGGTTTGGGGGAGGCCGATGCGGCCATCGTATGGAAAGAGAACTGCGATGCCAAAGACGTGGAGATTTGTGATACCAAAGATCTTGATCGATACGTGAAGGTGGTTCCCGCGGCGCAATTGGATTTCAACTCGGATGCCGAGGCGGTACAGGCGTTCAGCGATTTTCTTGCGTCGTCGACGGTGCATGACATCTGGGCTTCGTTTGGGTATGTTCTTGTGCAATGAAAGGAAGGCGTCCTGATACTTTTGTGACAATCTGCATGTTGCTGATGGGCATCGCGGTCGTCTCCATCGGCAGCAACGTACTTGTCGTCGTCCTGCAAGGGGCGAAAAGTCTGTTCCGGTCAGTCTCCCAAAGCGAAACCCGGTTCGCTATCGGCCTGAGTGTAGGGAGCGCATGCGTTTCGACCTTGGTGTGTTTCTTGCTGGCGGTTCCTACGGCTTATGTCCTTACACGAAGTTCTTTCCCCGGGAGATCTGCGATCGAAGGAGTGCTGGAGCTGACCATGACACTGCCCAACATCGTACTGGGACTGAGCCTGTTGATTATTTTTGCGTCGCCGTTTGGCAAGGTATTGAAAAAAACGGGGTTTGCGGTGGTGTTCAACCCGAGAGGTGTCGTAATCGCCCAGTTGGTGGTCAACCTTCCGTTTGCCATCAAACTCGCTTCTGCCGCGTTCAGGGACGTGAATGTCAAACTGGAACATGTAGCGGGGTTGTTGGGGGCTTCTCCGTTCCGACAATTCACCAGCGTTCTCCTGCCGCTTTCCAAAAATGCGTTGATAAGCACTGTTATTCTGATTTGGTTCCGTGCGTTGGGAGAGTTCGGCGCGACCATGATGCTTGTCGGCGTCACCCGCATGAAAACGGAGACGTTGCCGGCGAGCATTTACCTGAACGTGAGCGTCAACGATCTTGATGGAGCGCTTTCCAGCGCATTTATCCTGTTGATGATTTCCGCAGTATCCTTCCTCGTTGCCGACTGGCTGACGCGGCGCGGGGGAAAAAGGAGTCGATATGAGTGATCCGATCCTTCGCTTTGACGGAGTGACGGTTCGCCGTGGTGATTTTCTCTTGGATCATATCTCGTTTTCCGTGGAAAACCAAGAGATGTTCGCGATCATCGGGAGAACCGGTGCGGGGAAAACCTTGCTGTTGGAAGCGGCCGCAGGATTCTATAGGCCTGAGGCAGGGAGTGTGCTGTATCGAGGAAGCCCCGTGTTGGATGTTCCCTTGTATCGGAGGAATATCGGTTATCTGTATCAGGAGTATTGTTTGTTCCCTCATATGACTGCGGAGGAAAACATCGGGTATCCGTTGCGAATGCGGCATGAGGACAAACAAGCCGTCAAAGAGAACGTCAGGGACATCGCGTTCCGATTTGGTGTGGATGGCGTGTTGTCTCAATATCCTGGTACGCTCAGCGGTGGTGAACAGCAACGCGTGGCGCTCGCACGCGCCCTGTTGATGCATCCTCCGCTTCTTTTGTTGGACGAGCCGTTTTCTGCGCTTGATCCGGTAACCAAGAAACGCATGTACCGAATGATACGGAAAGTGCGAAAGACCTATGCCTGCGCGGTTCTGTTTGTTACCCATGATTTTGAAGAGGCGCGGTTGCTTGCCGACCATATCGGCGTAATGATCGGCGGGAGACTTAAGGGAGTTGTAACCCCGACGCATTTGTTTGATCATAATTGGGATGAAGAGACGCATGCGTTTTTGGGAAGCACGTGTGCAAATGGAGGCAATGATGATGACGCGTGAGCGGTTTTATGCCGAATGGAAACGATTGTTTTCTGAGTTTCTCAAGAAAGAGGGTCTGAGGGGCCAAGCCGTGTCGGTTACTTGCAGGTCTCTGAGTCCCGAAGAGGCGATCGGACAGACAAAACGGAAGGATTTTCCCATCCTTACCGGCAAAGAGGAGATGATCCAGGCCGAGGTAGACGGTGCGAAAGGACAGGCGTTCACCAGCGCGCCCGTTGCATTCTCTGGGACACTGGAGCAATTGCTGGACATCGACATGGTGCATGACGCCGGAGGAAGGAGCATGTGCATCGCCGCGTTGAATGCGGTGATGCGCGCCAAAGGGTTATGTCGCAGTACCGTTCATTGCCGGAAGGACGGTCCGGAACAGTGTGCATGCGACATGCGCTCATTCCTTGATGAGCGGTATCCTGACCATAAGCGGGTTGTGTTGGTGGGATACCAGCCGGCCCTATTGGAAATGCTGGCGAAAACGGGAAGAAGTGTTCGAGTATTGGATCTGAATCCGGCGAATATCGGGCAGATACGATACGGCGTTCCCGTGGAAGATGGAGTATCTTCATATCCTGACGTCGTCTCTTGGGCTGATCTCATCCTGTGCACAGGGAGTACA
>JBAXYP010000278.1:0-3317 GCA_041670725.1 Sphaerochaetaceae bacterium | reverse complement strand
CGTCGTCGTTTTTGATCGCTATCCAGCCTATCCGATCCGGGCCTCGCTGGGATTTAACATGGAAGACGTATACCACAAACTCAAAGGAATCGGTGACGGTTCCGTTGAATACGAGTTGTATATTGGGTTATATTTCTTTTACTAAAATTCTGTGAGAAACAAGCGGTGCGGTTTGGGAAAACCGCGTTTTGCTTGTTTATGAGGTTGAATTGACGATGTTGTACTATATCGACCCGGGAACGGGAAGCATGCTGTTTTCCGTAGTCATTGGAATAGCGGCTACTGCGTATTTTTCCGTTCGGGCGTTGTTCTTGAAGTTGAAAGTTGTTTTTTCCTCAAAAGAGGCAAGAAAAACCAAAAATCTTTCCCGCGTGCCTTTTATAATTTATTGTGAGGGAAGACAGTATTACAACGAGTTTTCCGAAGTCGTGGCTGAATTTGAAAGGCGTGGACTTCCTCTTGTGTATTATACGGGGACGGAGGAAGACCCTGCTCTGAAACAGCCGTGGAACCATGTGAAGGCCGAGTATATCGGGGCAGGAAACAAGGCGTATGCAAAATTGAACTTTCTTAAGGCAGATGTCGTAATGATGACGACTCCGGCGTTGGAAGTCTATCAACTCAAGCGTTCTCCCGATGCAAAGAAATATGTTCATATCCTGCATGCGCCGAGCGACGCCACGGGGTATCGTCTATTCGGTTTGGATTTCTTTGATGCGGTGTTGCTTACCGGCGATTATCAGAAGAAAGGTATACGGTATCTTGAAAAGAAGCGTGCTTTGCCCGCGAAAGACCTTGTCACGGTGGGGTGTACGTATCTGGACGTGCTGGAGAAAAAGCGGAAGGCCGTCGACATCGGGTCGCATTCGTTCACCATCTTGGTTTCCCCTTCATGGGGGGCGTCTGCTTTGTTGTCCCGCTATGGAGCGAAACTGCTGGATCCTCTGTTGGAAAGCGGTTTTGATGTGATTGTCCGTCCCCATCCACAGTCAAGCATTGTGGAGAGACCGATGCTGGAGAAACTCCAAAAACGCTATGAGGGACGGAAGAACATTCGATGGGATTTCGAGAGCGACAACAGCGTTGCGCTCGCGACCGCGGATATCATGATCAGCGATTTTTCGGGAATTATTTTCGATTATACGTTCCTGTACGACAAACCAGTGCTGTACGTCTCCCAGGATTTTGACAAGCGACCGTATGATGCCGGTGACGTGGAAGACGAGATGTGGCAGTTCGATGCGCTTCGTCGGTTCGGGATTGAATTGAAGGAGCAGGATTTCCCCCGTATCGGGGCTATCCTTCGTGGCGCATCGGATAGCGTCGAGTTGCGTGAGGCGCGACATCAGGCGAAAGCGGAGGCATGGATGTATCAGGGACAGGCTGCGAAACGGGTCGTTGATTACTTGGTGACCCTCAAAGCGCGTATGCAAGAGGAGCGTTGATGTATGGGTGCCATATTGTACACGTTGTGTATTTTCCCTGTCGCCGAGGTGATCGAGTTCGCCTTCACCGCGCTTTACAGGGTGTCGGACAACTATGGGATAGCCATCATCGGATTGAGTTTTGTTGTGACCCTGTGCACGCTTCCCATTTATATGGTCGCCGAGCATTGGCAGGAAGTGGAACGGAAGAAAGTCGCTTCGATGGCACCGGAAGTAAAGAAAATCAAGCAGGTGTTCAGAGGGGACGAGCGGTTCATGTTGCTTTCGGCGTACTATCGTGAATGCGGATACAAACCGATCTATGCGCTTCGTTCGTCTTTTTCCATTTTGATCCAGATTCCGTTTTTCCTCGCTGCATATATGTTCCTTTCCAACCATCCTGCGCTCAAAGGACTTTCGTTTTGGTTCATCCGTGATCTTGGTTCCCCCGACAAACTGATTTCGATCACCGGACGCACGTTCAACTTGCTTCCCATCGTTATGACCGTCGCCAACTGTATCAGCGGAGCCATCTATTCGAAAGGACATCCTGTCCGTGAAAAAATACAGATCTATGTACTCGCGGCGATTTTTCTCGTCATCCTGTATGGTTCTCCGGCCGGTCTTGTACTGTACTGGGCGATGAACAACATCCTTTCCTTGGTGAAGAACATCTTTTACAAGATGAGGCATCCCTTCCGGGTCCTGTACGTACTGTTCTGTCTTGCCTGTGCGGTCATTTCCGGCATTGTCTCGAAGAGGGGAACGGGACAGAAATGGACGGCGTACGCCATCTACATAATCTCCATTACGGTGGTGCTGGCCCCCCTTTGGTACCGGTTCGCAAAATGGTACTCCGTGCGTTGCGTCGGGTGGATGCAGCATGAGAATGCGATCCGTTTTCGATTGTTCTTCTGGGGCATGGCAGGGACTGCATTGCTGATAGGCGTGCTGATTCCATTGAACCTCATTTCCACATCTCCGACGGAATTCGCCAACATGAAGCCGTATGTCAGTCCCTTTGATTTTGTTCACCTCACGTTTTTGCAAACTTTAGGTTGCTATATCATATGGCCTGTTTGTTTGTATTTCCTATTCCCTAGAAAGGTTCAGCCATTTTTTACTGTATTTGCTTTGTTTTTGTTTTTTGGTTCGCTTATCAACACGTTTCTTTTCTCTGGAAATTATGGAACCGTGTTCACTGATTTGAGTTTTGCCAGCAGTGAATTGATGAAGACAGAGACGGGAAGAGGTATTGGTAATCTTTTGGCGCTTTCGGGTCTCTTCATCGTGCTGAGTTGGATATTGAGTCGTCATTTTAAGAAACCGATATTCTTTGTTCTGTGTGTGCTGAACCTTGCTGTCATTGTACAGTCAGGAATCAGAACAAGTGGAATAACAAAAAAATACAAGGATTTCCTTGAAAATCAAAACGAAAGCGAGGTAGAGGTTACAGATCAGGAACACTTTGCCCCGATGTTCCATTTTTCACGTACCGGGAAAAATGTACTCGTCATTATGCTTGATCGTGCGATCAGCGGGTTTGTCCCATACATATTCCAGGAAGATCCTGCATTGAATCAGCAGTTGTCTGGATTTACGTATTATCCAAACGCTTTGTCATTTGGAGGTCATACGATGTATGGAACACCAACATTGTATGGTGGATATGACTATACACCGCTTACCATACAGGCAACCAAAGAGAAAACGCTTGCCCAAAAACAAAACGAGGCTATTACCCTTTTGCCGAAGGTTTTTGCTTCAAATGGATATGAAGTGGTGACCCTGAATCCACCATATCCTGATTATTCTTGGGATTTCGAGGAAGGTCCGTTCAAAGGGATGGAGCATGTCACTGCGAAAGGTATCAATGGGAGGTACAACACATGG
>JBAXYP010000277.1:0-3322 GCA_041670725.1 Sphaerochaetaceae bacterium | reverse complement strand
ATACGTGGCGATGGTCGAGCATCCCGATGAGTCATAGAGAATGCGCCGGGGAAGGTTTCCTTCAAGATGGTGCGATGTATCCGTATTTGCGGGAATCTTCAGCGAGTCCGTGATGTCGACCGGACGAACCGGACGAAAACCGTGTTCGATATCCAGGACGGCCCATTGCGTCATCGCTTCAAACAGCATCTCGTGTTGCTCGTCGTAGGCGCGGATGCCTCTCGGCATATGCAACCCTACGGGATTTTGCGCCCATGTTTCCACCAGCAGGTCCTCAGGCCATGCGGTATATCTGAATATCCTCATCTTGGTCCTGAGGATTACCCACGTTTTTCCTTGTTTTTGTAATTCGGGAATGGAAAGATGCCGACACGCAGCATGTAATCCCGCGATGTCCTGTACGATACCGAAATAAAACGAGAGACGGGCATGGTAGTGCGGATCGGTTTCATACGTATACGTCATGAAACGCAACCGCATGACATTATCCGCTCCGACTAAATTGGTGTTGACGATCATAATATGACAAAGTATATAATCCTGTCAAAAAAAAGTATACACACGTTGGGGAAAAGAGAAATGAGACATAGTGGGTGCGTATCGCACCCGCAAACACCCGTCAAACGGCGTTGATGTCCGCATGCCTTTCGAGGAACGCATACCATTCCTTGATGGTCCTGCTTGTGTCGGCCTTATGAAGATCGACCGCCGAATTCAACAGTTTTTCGTCGTACTGATGCGCCACCAGTGATTTCTTGAACTCCGCAAGTTCTTTTCTGGAAAACTTCCCGCTTCTCTGGAGGTTTCCCAACATTTCCTTGTCCTTGTCGCTGATGGCGTCGAGATTCTCTCCAAGATATGCCCAAACTCTTGCCATTGGATGCCTCCTGCTTCCAATATACACAAGAAATTGTCAGTCGGAAACTCCTGTACCCTTCAGAACGCTTTTGCCCGATTCGTTCTTGACTGCTTCGATCTTAGCCGTGATATATTCCTGTAGCACGGGTACGTGGCTGATGATCGCGATCATCTTCCCGTTCCCTCCGATGGCCGACAACGCCTTGACGATCGCTTCCGCTTCCTGAGGGTTCAATGTACCGAATCCTTCGTCCAGAAACAATGAATCAATCTTTACGGCTTTTGCGTTCATATCCGCAAGTCCAAGCGCCAACGCCAGACTGACGATGAACGATTCGCCTCCGGATAGGCTTTTCACCGTTCGTTTCGCATCTCCCTGCCATGTGTCGTAGACGAAAAAATCCAACGGTTTTTCCGAATCATCCGCCAATAGATACCGGTCATTGAGCCTTTTCAACTCTTCGTTCGCCTGGCGGATCAACCGCCGCAAGGTGATGGCTTGGGCAAAGTCGCGGAATTTCTTTCCATCGGAGGAGCCGATCAAGGAATTGAACGACTTCCAGCTTTGAACCGTTTTTTCTTTCTTCGCAATTTCCTTTTGCTTTTCCTGCTGCGTTTCCCTCTGCCTGTCGTCGCTTTCCAGTTCCGTCTTCACCGCTCCGATTCTCTGGGCAATCATTTCTTTACTTTCCTGGGCTATGGAAAGCGCCTGAAGGATCTCCGTCTCCGGGCGTTCTGGATCCGGAGACTCTGGTTCCCTTTCGTATTCTTTCGACAACGCGTCAAGGGCTGCGGATTCCTCGTCAATTGTTTTCCTGATGGCGGAGATTCTGGCTTCTTCCTTCTCATCCAAGAGCAAGTTTGCGAACGATGCCTCGTCCGGCACATTGAGGGATTCCAAGCCGTGCAGGAAGGAAGAATGATTCTTTTCAACATCTTCTTCCAAAGATGAAAGGCGTAGCGTCAGCTCGTGAATGGCACTTTTCAGTCCCTCGCACTGGTCGTGGATTTTCTGATGGGCCGCGTGCGCTTTTTCCTGCGATTCCTTCATCTTCGCGTCCCGTTCCTTAATCTTTTCTTCCTCAAGATCAACGGATAAATCTCCCAACAACTCTTTCCGTTCCGTCTGAAGCCGCTCCAGCTCTTTGCTGGTTTCGGCTTTTTGAGAGGCACATTCTTTCCCGTCCGTTCGAGCGTGGTCGACGTTTGACCTGGCCGTTTCCAGCTTGCCCTTCTTGATGTTCAATGCGTCATGGATGCCCTGTTTCTCGTCGCTGTGTGATTTCCACGTCTTCTCTCGCGCCGTAAGTTCTTTCAGTGCGGAGGGTTCCCATTCTTCGTAACCGTACGGCCTAAGCATTTCGGTCGCTTCGGTTTTTCGCTGAGAGAGAGATTCCCTTTTGTCCGTCTGTTGCCGGATGAGTTCTTTGTTCTTCTCCTCCATCACAGCGAGAGTCGCCTTTCGTTCCTGGACCGTTTGGGACGTTGTCCGTACCGCTTTCTCGGCGGATTCCTTGGTAGTCCCCCCCTCCTGTTGTTTTTCCTGGATTGCTTCAATTCGGGCGATTCTGTCCTCGAAGGCAGCGATGCTTTCATCATTTGCCACCGGCGGGGGAAGATGACTGGCGTATGGATGCGTCGTGGAGCCGCACAACGGGCAGGGTTTTCCCTCTTGCAGCTGTTCCCGTCGCTCTTCCATGGACATGACGAGCTGGTATGCCGCTTTTCCTTTCTCGAGATCGGTTTTCATGGCGTACAGTTTGGAAAGAGTGTATCCCTTGAGCAAATCCTGCTTTTCCCGTTCAAGATTGTTCTGTTCGTCAACGATGGCGCGAAGCTCCCTTTCTTTTTGTCCTGCTATCGCTTCTGCTTCGGCAAGTTGCTCGCCGCAAGCAGTTGTTTCCTGTTTTTGACCGGCGCGTTTGATGGAAAGCGCTTTCAGTTCCTGTTCCTCCGATGTGATGAAGGCGATCCGCTCCTTCAATCCGGAGAGAAACATGCCAAGCGATTCGTCTTCTTTGTGAAGAGACAGCCATTGGTTGTTTTTTTCTTCTTGCTGCAGCAAGAATGCATATGCAAGGTCGGTCTCTTCCTGATCTGCAAGAGAATCGGCGTAGCTTTGGTCCGCCTTTTCAAGATCTTGTTGTTTTTGCTTGAGCAACTGTTTCTGTTTGGCAATCTCTTTGTCTTTTTCCCGCGCTGCGGACAACTTGGTGATCCGTTCTTTTTTTTCATCATCCCATTGTGAAGCGAGCAGATTCTTCTGCCGTTCGTTTCCGGATATGGTTTCTTCTTCTTTTTGTCTCTCCGTCAAAAGTGTTTCTTTTACTCCAATATCCGCTTTGGCTTCAAGAATCTCGCCTCTCTCATCCGTCAGGTCTTGATACGTTTTGCACAACGACTTTACGGCGAGAAAACTGGCGAGCCTGGACAAATCCTTTTCATTGTCCTGTTTGTGACGCGT
>JBAXYP010000276.1:0-3326 GCA_041670725.1 Sphaerochaetaceae bacterium | reverse complement strand
GCGCCTTAGCTGCCATGATGTTTTCATATATCGTGCTGTGTGCATCACCACTGATAATTGAATGGGTATGCGTGTCAGCAACTATTTGCATTTCACTTACTTCGTTATCCCAGCTTTATACTTCTCGAATTTTCGAATCAAGTATTGTCCCACATCATAGAGATATTTGGCCTGAGTGGAGAAGAAGTCCTCATCAAGTCCTCTCCAAAGATAGAGAGCCTCAAAAGTGAAATCACCTTGATAATCGATCTCAGCCAAAGCCTTCATGACATCATCCCAATCAACCAAGCCCTGGAACGGAATGAGGTGGCCATCATCATAGAACATGTTATCGTTGATGTGCAGCGCTTTGACTCTCTTTCCCAGGACTCTGATCGTATCGGCAGCGTCTTCACCAACAATCCCTGAATGACCGGTATCGACGAGGCAGATGAAATTCTCTTCATCATGCAAGTCATCATAGAATTCGGCATATTCTGTGGGATTTGAGAACATATCGGGAGCAAGGCATTTTCTTCGGTTGTCTTCAGAAAACATATTTTCCAAAGCAATCTTCACCCCAAATTCCTTCGCATATGGCTGAAGCAGGTGATAATACTCCTTATTCAGTTTCCAAATCTCTTTTTTGTTGAAGCGATAAGGAAGGTGATGTACCGGATGAACCACCATGTGAGGAATTCCGAGTAAAGCGCATGATTCCATACAGCGTACTTGCAAGGGAATGATTTCTCTATTCCAATCGGGAAGGTAACTGGTATGGAAAATAAACGGTGCATGAGCCTGATTGAAATAGATGCCATTGTCTTTGGCCATCTTGTCCACTTCTTTGGCATACTCCTTGTAGCCGTCCCGGTTCCACTCCATCTCTCCCCTCTCCATCCACGGGGTAAAGGTGTAGTCCAAAGCCCTAAATCCTGCTTTTGAAAGAATTTCTATAGTTCTTCTTTCATTGGTGAGTTCACGAAGCGCTCCAATTTCCGTTGAAAGTGTCATCTTTCTTCTCCTGTTGCCATATTTTTCTTTTTCTTCTTCGAAAGAAAGTTTGTAATGATGGGGAAAAACAGCATAAAGATGGACAAAGCCATAATTGTCCCTGAAACCGGTCTTGTGAAGAATACCCACGGACAGCCCTTTGACAAAATGAGAGAACGCCTCAAATTCGTCTCGAACAAATGTCCCAATACCAGCGAGATGCAGAGTGGAGTTACCGCAAATCCATACTTTCTCATGAGATAGCCAATAAGTCCAAATGCAATCATAACAAAGACTTCAAAAATGTTGTTGTTGATGGCAAAAGCGCCCATCACACACATGACGATGATACAAGGGGTCATTATCGATTGCGGAATCTTCGCAACTCTAAACACAACTTTTCCGAGATTTAGGTACACAAAGTCTGGCCGTTCAAGATCGGTCGTTTAGTACAGACGTCAAATAATTCAAGCAGACAGCTATAATTGGTTGCCTGTTTTTTTTGCTTTCCCGAACGAATCCGATTGACAAAGCCCCCTTGTCGAGCCATAATATTAGGTATGTTATTAGGTATGTAAGAGGTGGCGGCATGGGGAACTACAGCGTTCCGGAAGAGATAAGGAAATTGAAGCCGAGGGGAACGATGGTCAAGGCCATCAACGGGAAGTACTACGTCTATGAGTACTCCTGCGTCGTGAGGCCCGGCGGGGAAAGGGCGACGAGGATGGGGAAATGCATCGGTGCGATAAAGGAAGGCATCGGTTTCGTCGCCAACGGCAGCAGGCTCTTCGAAGAGGATGTCACCGTTCTCGAATACGGCCAGTACGCCATCACCGTGGCGAATTCCGGAAACATCCTTTCCATCCTCAAGGAGTTCTTCAATGCGGAAGACGCCACCTACATCTACGTCATGGCGATGATCCATTTCGCCAACGGGTTCTGCTACCTCAAGGATATGGAGGATCATTACTCCATGAGCTGGCTTGCGCTCCGCTATCCCACGCTGAGGATGGGGTATGACAACCTCTCGCACATCTACGACGCCCTCGGCCGGAGGCAGGGGCCGGTGCTCGCGATGGAGCAGGCGCTTTCGGAAAGATGCTCGGGCACCCTTGCGGTCGACGGCCATGTGATAGGCGCGGGGTCCTGGTGCAACGACCTCTCCGAGAAGGGCTACAGGTTCGAATCGCTCAAGGAATGCCAGATGAACATGGTCATGGCCTATGATGTCGCTACGCTCACGCCCGTAGCAGTGAGGGTTGCGGAAGGCGGCTCCCCCGACAAGCTCAGCGTGAAGGACCTCCTTGGGGACATCGTCTTCAGGGACAAGCTCTTCCTTGCCGACCGGGGCTTCTACTCGTCCTCCAACATCCGTCTCTTTTCCCGGGATGGGAACAGGTACATCATGTCGGTGCCGGGGAACTGCTCAGACTGCAAGGATGCCGTCGCCGACCTTTCCTATACGGGCATCTTCGTCTACGAGGGCAACGGGAAACTCGTCACCGTGGACTGGAAACGCATGGACCGCGACGACTGCAGGGTGTATGTGTTCCGCGACAAGGACGAGGCGGCGAAGAAATGCACCAATTACCTCCTCGAGATGGGACAGGGGAAGAAGAACTACACCCTGGAGGGGTACGGAAAGATGAGGGACTACTTCGGCGTGTACGTGCTCAGGACCAACGACATGGCCATGGCCGCCGAGGATGTGTTTGCCTGGTACAAGAAAAGGTGGAACATCGAGACATTCTACAACTACTTCAAGAACGACGCTGACTGCTCGGATTTCCACCAGATGGACTTCTGCAAGGTGCAGGGGCTCTCTTTCGTGCTCATGGTGAGTGCAATGATTCATGGCGAGGTGCAGAAGGCCGTGTCGAAGCTCCCCTCTAAGACAAGCGTGAAAGACGCAATACTCCACTCGAGAATGGTGAAGATCAACAAGAGGGATGGCAAATGGATCTGCACGAACTGCAAGAAAAGCCACCGGGAGCTGCTGGAACACCTCGGGGCCTCCCTTACGATTGGCTGATATACCTAAAAAACGGAAAAGGTGTAACTAGACAAGACCAACATCCCGCTTTGTCGCTTTCATCACATAGCAATAAGGAAGATGGAACTTGTTCGGTTCCACACATCACTGAACGAGATTATTCTCCTGCAGAACCAATCACCGTTCCATCCCTTAAAAGTAGTTGCAATAAAGAATTTAATTCACCATTTTGATCATTTTTCTATTCTCACGGTCTCCTGTAAAGAGCTTTGTCCGTTTATTTGTTTCTTGGTTTTCTTCATCAGCAAGCCTCCAGCAATCTGATGTAGCGATCAGTGAGATTGAAAGCCTTCCTAAATGC
>JBAXYP010000275.1:0-3337 GCA_041670725.1 Sphaerochaetaceae bacterium | reverse complement strand
CCTGTGCCGGCGAAAAGGCCTGAAGTTCGAGATCGTCGGGAAAACCGTTCAGGATTTCGGGAGGGGGAGCTATGCGATGCAGCTCTTCGAATCTCCCCGTCGCGTCATCTGTGCGTTCGCGTGGTGTCCCGACACCTATCACGAATTTCTTCCCTCCGCGAGCAGGTCCAACGGATGTTTGACGATTCCTCACGAATGTTTTCTTGAGCATGGCGAGTTTATCGTGCGGCCTGCCCGTTCCCTTGCCGGTTTGAAGTTGCCTTCTTTCTGGGACGAAGCGCCCAACGAAGAAACCGCGACGATTGCTGTCGGGGACACGACGTATGAATGGGAAATCTCGTTCGGGGGCCGTACGGATTTCCTTCTTGTCTTTTGCCAGGGCGGGGGCAAATCCATCGGACTTGCGTATCATCATGGCGAGCTTGCATTTGTCCATGTCCCCGCAAACAGGGAAATGGATCCGCCGCTTTCCCAGGAATTTCCCGATCTTCGCGATCTGGATATCTTCGTGGACCGGAGTGTCGTGGAAGTGTTCGTGAACGGAGGAAGGGGGTACGGTTCCCTTTCCTACTTTATTCCCAAGCACGCAAAAACGCTTTCTTTTTCCTTTTCCGATCCAAAGAAGGTAACGCGCAATCGAATCTCAATGCTGAAAGGCATTTGGTAATTTTCAGGAGGAAAAACATGAAAAAGAGTTTACTGGTTTTATTGGTCCTCTGTGTCGGACTGTCTCTGTTCGCCAACGGCGCCCAGGAGACGAATACGCCCGTTGCGAAAACAGAGGCGGTGAAAGAGATCACCATCTGGAGGCCTCAGAATACGGCTCCGATCGAAGCATGGTGGACGGCGATGCTTGGGGATTTCAACAAGAAGTATGAGGGGAAATACCTTGCCAAGCAAGTGACGTTTCCGAAAGGCGGGGCCCAAGGATACGAAGACAAGATCAACACCGCGGTCATCGCGAATTCCCTTCCCGATCTGATCTTGGTCGATGGTCCTGCGGTAGCCGCGTACGCGGAAGCCGGCATCATCGTTCCCCTTGATGGCTTTGTTTCCCAGGACAGCAGGGATGATCTGCTCAATTCGACGTTGAAACAGGGATCCTATCAGGACAAGCTTTACGCCATGCCCCTTTGGGAATCCTCCGTCGGTATTTTCTACAACAAGGATATCGTTTCCGCCGCGGGCATCAAGGTTCCGAACAGCGAAAGCGAGGCTTGGACGTGGGACGAGTTCTACGAAGTGGTGAAAAAACTGACCACGCCGGAACATTACGGTTGCACGCTGCACACCAACAGCGGACAGATCGCATATTATTATTCCCCGATGCTGGTTCAGAACGGAACCGATTTGATCAGTCCCGATGGATCATCGACTTCCGGATATCTGGACAGCCCGAAGACGGTCGAATTCCTGAACTGGCTGAAGAAATTCTATGATGAGAAACTGGTCAATATCGAGCCGACTCCTACCGAGTTCTTCGACGGAAAATCCGCAATGTTGCTCGGTACTTGCTACCAGATTTCCACACTGCAGTCCAAATATCCCGACTTGAATTGGGGCGTTACCTATTATCCGGTTTCCAACGCACGGAAAGCGGGGACTCCGACGGGCAGTTGGACCGTCGGTATGACCAACACCGCGAAGGATCAGGCAGCCGCATTCGTGTTGCTTGATTTCATGACCGATACAGAAGCCAATGTGAGCGGTTGTCCCGCATCCGGCTATCTGCCTCCGCGCAAATCTTCCCTCAAGGTCCTGACCCAGTATCAGAACGAGCCGTACCGCGTTTTCATGGACCAGCTTGTCAACTGCGGCGTGCCTCGTCCGCGTACTCCAGTCTGGACCGTGCTGAATCCGACGTTCAATACGTTGGTCAAAGATGTCATCACCGGTTCCGATCCCGCCGCCAAACTCAAGGAGGCCGTGAAAAAGGTCGATTCCGATTACGCGATGAATTACGCCGGAAAATAACGGTTCTTTCCTTCCATCATGGTTTTCCCCTGATGGAAGGATCGTTGGAGAGAAAACGATGCAAACATCCAAAAGATTGAAATTTCACGGCGAGGCCTTCGTCCCGTACCTGTTCATGGCTCCGGCGTTGATGATTCTGACCGTCTTCCTGATCGTTCCGGTATGTATGGCGGCAAAATACAGCCTGACGTATTTCAACATGCTCAAGCCGAACCAGATTCATTTCGTGGGTCTGGAAAACTATGCGCGTTTGTTCAGGGACGACTTGTTTTTCACTTCCATCAAAAACACGTTCTATTACGCGATAGTGCTTGTCCCGCTTCAGGTAATCGTCGCATTCGGACTGGCTCTTCTGGTCAATCAGAAATGGAGGGTGATCTCCCTTTCGCGGATCGCGTTTTTCAGCCCGATGCTTACCTCGATGACGGTTGTGGCGATTCTGTGGACGTTCATCTTCAATCCGACGCCGGGACAGGGGCTCCTTAATACGTTCCTGGTCAGGATCGGCCTGCCCCCCAATCCGTTTCTCACGAGTGCCAAGACGGCCATGAATTCCATCATCGGCATGACGGTATGGCAGGGTGTGGGGAACTACATGATGATTTATTTGGCGGGTCTTCAGAACCAACCTGCGGATCTGTATGAAGCCGCATCCCTCGACGGCGCCGGATGGTTCCACAAACTTTGGGATATCACCATTCCCGGACTCCACAACGTAACGGTTTTCATCGTTCTCATGACGACCATAGGGGCCATGAAGATGTTCACGCAGTCTTTTGTCATGACACAGGGAGGCCCCGACGAATCCACGCGGACTATCGTGTATTACATTTACCAGCAGGGCCTGCAGTTCCGCAACATCGGATTCGCCAGTTCCGCTTCCGTGGTTTTCTTCTTCATCGTATTGCTGCTTTCGACCATCATCAAGCATCTGGTCAGCGAGGAGAGGTGATCATGCACGCAAAAAGCAAAATAAAGCAAAAACGGAGAACCACGACGCTTCTTGTCCTTGCCAACATCGTTTTCGGTTTCGTTTTCATTCTTCCGCTTCTTTGGATGGTCGCCTCCGCCCTCAAACCGGAACAAAGGATTTTTCAGGATATCGGATCATGGAAAGCTTTTGTGCCCGTGGGGTTCACATTCGAGAATTTCCGCCAGATGCTGGAACGCGTGCCTATGTTCAAATACATCTGGAATAGCATCGTCTACATTACGATCATGCTTTCCGTCAGTCTCATCGTGAACTCCCTGTGCGGGTATGCGCTCGCCAAGTTTCAGTTCAAAGGAAAAAAATTCTTTCTGTCGCTGATCATCGCCCTCATGGTATTTCCTTTCGACAGCATTGTGGTTCCCCTGTTCGTGG
>JBAXYP010000274.1:0-3338 GCA_041670725.1 Sphaerochaetaceae bacterium | reverse complement strand
TCGATCGTGGGAGTAAGGATGTTCATAAATAGAATCGCGACGGAAACCGCTTCCGACATCGATCCGAACGTTCTGAAGAAGAACGTGAAGAAGCCGCATCCGATGCCGAAGATTATCTGTCCCTTGTGGGTGATCGGACTGGTCACGTAATCGGTCGCCATAAAAAACGCTCCGAGCATCAGGCCTCCGGAAACGAGCGGCATGATGATTTCGCCGTGAAAAGCGCCTCGTCCGTTTGGAATGCCGCCGAACATCCAGGTAAACAACGCGACGGAAGCGAGATACGAAACCGGGATATGCCAACTGATGATCTTCCTGCAGATCAGGAAAATCCCGCCCGCCAAAAGCAATACGGTGGAAACCTCCCCGATACATCCGCCGACGTTACCGAAGAACGAGTCAACGGCAAACGGGCTGATGTGGAGCGCCGTACCGATTTTTTTCGCGAATTCGGTCACCGGATACATCCAGTGTCCCAACGTGTCGACACTCAACGCCCCCTGCGTGACGTGGGTTTTCAAAAACGTCAATGGCGTCGCCGACGACAGTACATCGACGACCGTAGCGCTGGAGATGGTATCACTCGTCGCCGCAAGCACTTTCTGCAACGCCCGGGGAAGTACGAACGTGCTCATTTGGCTTGTAAAACTGAAGAATACGAATACCCGACCGCCGAGAGCCGGATTCGCCCAGTTCGCGCCGAGACCGCCAAAAGTCCATTTGACCACGAGAATCGCAAAGAAACTCGCGACCACCGGTACGAACAACGGAACGATCGGACTCATGTTCATGCCGACAAGAAGACCGGTGAGAAACGCCGAACCGTCCCATAAGCTCATTTCGTGTTTTTTCAGATTCATAAGATACTCGGCAACCATCGAAGAAGCGATGGAAACGAGAAGGACGAGAAGCGATCGCAGGCCAAACGCATATACGCCCCACAAGGCGCTTGGCGCCAGCGCCGCGCTGACCGTCCACATGATGGTCGCGGTATCGCACTTCGCATGGACATGCGGGGAAGTGGAAACCGTCAACGTAGGATTCTGGATCATTTCTTTTTCCTCCCCAATTTCTTGCCGATCTTCATTGCCTGGACCAGCGGAAGTTGTGCGGGGCAACTGAAGGCGCAGCACCCACATTCCTTGCAGTCCATCAAACTGTTTTCCATGGCAAGCGCATAATCCCCGTGCGTGATGTACCGGTACAGACGCGCCGGTTCAAGCCCGATGGGGCACGCGGCGACGCATTTGCCACAGTTGAGACACGGCGTCTGCCTGTGTTCCGGTTGCTTGGGAAGCGCAAGAATGCCGCTTGAACCCTTGCAAATCGGCGTATCCATGCTGCTGAACGCGAAACCCATCATCGGCCCGCCTGAAATCATCTTGTCCGGTTGCTGGGAGAACCCACCGCAAAAGGCGAGAATATCACTTACCTTTGTCCCGATTGGGGCGAGGACGTTCTTCGGTTTGGCGATGCATTCGCCGGTGACGGAGACAATGCGCTCCACAAGCGGCTTATGAAAGACGATCGCTTCGTAAATCGCCCGACAGGTACCGATATTGCAGACGACCGCACCGACATCCAACGGAAGTTTTCCCGAAGGGATCTCCCTGCCGATCGTCGCTTTCAGAAGTTGCTTCTCGTCACCTTGGGGATATTTCATCTTCAGCATCATGACTTCGATGGGAAGATTGTTTTTCGCGATGATGTCCCTCAGTTTAGCGACACCATCCGGTTTGTTCGCTTCAATTCCGACAATGATCCGTTTCGCACGGGTAATCCTCGCGGCGATCAGCGCGCCTTCCAAAGCTTCCTTGCCCTGCTCCAGCATGACACGGTAATCGGCAGTCAGGTACGGTTCGCATTCCACGCCGTTGACGACAAGCGCTTCGACCGTCTTGTCCTTCGGGATGGAAAGTTTCACATGAGCGGGAAACGTCGCCCCCCCCATTCCGACGATGCCAAAGTCCTTGATCTCCGCAAGCAATTCCTCCGGACTCTGCGCCTTCCAGTCGTACCGTTCCGTCGGCCAGGCGGGCTGCTCCTTCTCCGGTTGAATCACATATGCGTCACAACGGACGCCGTTCGCAAGCGTCACGGGACGGATGTCCGTGATCTTCCCGCTTACAGGACTGTGCACATCGGCGCTGATGAAACCAGCGGCGACCCCGATTTTTTCTCCTCTGGTGACGATCTCACCCTTGGACTTGGTGGCTTTCGCGGGCGCACCAAGATGTTGGGACAGGGAGACGAGCAATTCCTCAGGCATCGGAAGCTGTTCGATCGGCTTGTCCTTACTGATCTGCTTCATGTCTTTCGGATGCACGCCACCTTTGCTGAACGTAGGTGTTCTCATGTAAAAAAAAGCTCCTTCATAACCTGACAAAAAGTCAGGCATTCTCCCACACAAAACTCCTCTCAACGTATCATTTGCCGAATGGCTTCACAATACTGACGAAAGGTCACGTTGCATTGTAGCGACTTCATTAAGGATATTGCAAGGTTTTTCTGTCTGTTAAGAACGTTGATGCAATTTTGCCTCATCTTGTCATTTTTATACGACGATGTCACAATAAGACACGATGAACAGGGTTTTCAGGTACGCATTTTGGAAAATCAAAGCGCCAAAGTCGCTTGCTTTGATAGGTAAAAGCGGAACGGGCAAGAGCTTCCGCTCCAAAATCATCGCAGAAAAGTACCATTGCCAGCTGATCATTGACGATGGGTTGCTCATCAAGGGCGACAGGATTCTCGCCGGAAGATCCGCGAAACGCGCCGAAAGCATGCTCGCAGCCGTACGTACCGCGGTTTTCGACGATGATGAGCACTGCAACGAAGTCATCACCGCACTGAAAAAGCAAAAATACCATCGTATTCTGGTCATCGCGACCAGCGAGAAGATGGTGTACAAGATCGTCGAGCGACTTAGCCTTCCCCAGCCTGAAAAAATCATTCATATTGAGGACATCGCCACAAAGGAAGAGATAGAAGCGGCGATGCACAGTCGCTACGCCGAAGGCAAACATGTCATTCCAGTACCCCCCATTGAGGTGACGCGCACCTATCCACAGATCGTCTATGATTCGCTCCGAGTGTTTTTTCGAAGGAAAAAAGGCTTTTTCTTTACGAAGAACGAGGGATATGAAAAGACCATCGTCCGTCCCGAGTTCAGTAAATACAACAAGGTACAGATAAGTGACGCGGCGCTCCGTCAGATGGTCGCCCAGTGCATGTCCGAATTTGACAGCCAGATCCATGTGAAAGCGGTCAGTTCGCAACTCAGTCAGGAAGGATACGTATTGAAAGTCCAGCTCAGGATGCCAATCCAGCATCAAATT
>JBAXYP010000273.1:0-3342 GCA_041670725.1 Sphaerochaetaceae bacterium | reverse complement strand
CAAAAAGAATTCGTCGCTTACTTTGCCGCCCCATCTGCATGACCGCTTTCTTTCCACAACTCGTCAGCGATCGGAGCCCACTGCTTTGCATATTCCGCACATTTCTCGCAGAGGTGATCGGCCGTTTCAGGACTTTGCAGATCAGTGGATTTGGCACCGGTCTCCGCAACCATCTTTTTGAGGAATCCGGGGTTTTCCAACATCGGGCAAGGTCGCAACATGTTTTTGTTGAACGCCTGATGATCATGGTAATCGTTGAACAACGGTTGCTTCAGCGCATCAAACAACGACATGTCTTTGATGTTTGCCGTACTGTAATGAATGAACACACAAGGCTCCACGTCACCGTTGGCGTTGATGTGCAGATAGTTCTTTCCTCCCGCAATGCATCCGCCGACATACTCGCCGTCATTCTGGAAATCCATCGGCATGATCTCGAGCGGATTCTCCTTCGTCCTGATCGAACGGATTCGGTGATAGATGGCCTTCCGTTGCTCGACAGAGGGCAACAATTCAAGAGACGCGTCGTTGCCAACGGGCATGTAATGGAAATACCAAGAGTACAGCACGCCCTTGTCCACCAACATCTGAAGGAACTTATCGGAGGTAACCGTTTCGATGTTCTTACTTGTATAACAGATCGAAGTGCCGAACAACAATTTGTGCTGCTTGAGCAGGTCCATCGCATGCATTACCTTCTCGAACGTTCCAGCCCCCCGGCGAGAGTCGTTCTCTTCCGCAAACCCTTCCACGGAAATAGCGAGCGTCAGGTTCTTCACGGCAAGCATGTCTTTGCAGAATTTCTCATCGACCAACGTACCGTTGGTAAACGCCATGAACTCGCATTCACTGTGTTTCTTGCACAGTTTGATGATATCATCTTTCCGTACAAGCGGTTCCCCGCCGGTGTACAGATAGAAATAAATCCCAAGTTTCTTTCCCTGCTCGATGATCGAGTCCATCAATTCATAGGAAAGATTAAGCTTATGGCCGTATTCGGCGGCCCAACATCCGGTACAACGAAGGTTGCATGCGGAGGTAGGATCCATCAACAGAACCCACGGGAAATTCGTATGGTACTCATCCCGAAGCTTGCGTGCCTGCGCCAGTCCTCGATAACCGGCCTCGTATGCAAGATTCGCAGCCAATGTGGTCAATATGTCTTCATCCACCTCATTGATGACCCGTACCCCATATTTAATCCATTTGGAATCGGAATCATCGATGAACCGAGAGAAGTTGTCGACGGCGTTCTTCCCCCGCCTTGTATACTTCGCATCCTCTTTGGTGGATGGCATGTATTTCTGCAATACCTTTACAAGGTCCTGAATTCCTGTTTCCGGATTCTTCTTTACATGATTGATCGCGAAATGCATTCCAGTACGAATGGCAGCGCGCGTTGCATTATCTTTCAAAGAAGGCATATTACACTCCTCATATTGCACACCAAGTATACCTAATAATCCAAGAAATAGCCAACCCCTTCGTCCAAAAGCTCGGTTTTTTCCTCATCGCAAAATCCTTTTTCTGTGAGGATTTACTCCAAAAGCTCCGGACTGTCCAATGATTCCTGGACAAAGCCGTTGCAAATGCGGGACTTCGCCTTCAAAATCCCCGATACATGAACGAAGCCGCCCTTTCAGGCGGCTCCGTTCCCTCTCGCAATGGGAGTGTGCTCACTCAACTTTCTCATTTGGACTTGAAAGCCGGTAAATTCTTCTCACCAGTTTCATGTCTTCATCCGAGGAATGAGACATGGCCAAGACGACATCAAGAGGAATCAGCTTTTGTTCCTCCTGAGAAGATCCGTCCCCCTGCCCCAAATCCACAGACACCTGTTCGCCAGTAGCCAAATATTCCACCGTAGTACCGAGAAACTTCGCGATTTTGCAAGCAGTCAGTACAGGCGGGTAAATATTTCGCGAACGCTGTGTGATCAGCAGAGGGTAACTCAACCCCAACTTCTCCGTGAGCGCTTTGATGGAAATACCAACACTTTTGCGTTGTTTGTCAAAACGTCCCCAGAATTCTTCTGCTCCAGCTTCTTTCATGTATACAGGTTTACCAAAAAAACTAGGTTTTGAAAAGTTATTTAACAAAAATCCACACGAGATTCGGTGAAAATTGACTTTTTCTGTAAAAAATCCATTTTTTCCTTTGGAAAAGAAAAAAGCCTTTTGTTTTTTTGGCGGACGATTGCGGCATTTTCACAAAAATGATATCTCATACATAATGAAGAAAACCAATGCGATGCGTATCCTTGAGTTGAAAGGGATACCGTATGAAGTCGTTGCCTACGAATGGGACGAAGAACATTTGGATGCCGTACATGCCAGCAGGGAAGCAGGACTCCCCTTCGAACAGGTATTCAAGACGATTGTCCTGAAGGACTGCGACAATCAGGTGTTCGTTTTCTGTCTCCCCGCCGATTTTTCCATCAGCATGAAAAAAGTGAGAGAGATCACCGGCAGTAAAAGCATTGACTTGCTGAAAACGGACGATCTCCTTAAGACCACCGGTTACGTTCGCGGCGGATGTTCTCCCCTAGGCATGATCAAAAAATACCCGACGTACATCGAAGAGACCGCTCAACTGGAGCCATACATCTACGTCAGCGCCGGACAACGCGGATTGCAATTGAAACTCACGCCTGATGACCTGCTCCTGGCTTCCGAAGCTCAGTACCGGGACTTTACCATGGAGTAATTATCCTGACGTCCTTTTGAAAAACGGGGTCCTGACCAGCACGGCCTTACGGCGTTGCCCGTGGATTTCAATGGAAAGTTCGTCGCCAAATTTCAAACCGGTATCGCGTCTGACCAGCACATAGGCGACGAATTTGTCCAGTGTGGGACTCTTCGTACCGCTTGTCACGTACCCGACCTCCTCGTCCCCGGCAAACACCCGGTATCCTGCCCGAGGCACTCCGCCGTCCACCATTTCCACACCGCGCAACGAACGTGGGATCCCCTCCTCTTTTTGTTTCAAGAGCGCCGCCTTGCCACAAAAATCGTCTTTTCCGAAATCAACGAATACGCCGAGATTCGCTTCCAACGGCGTGATGGTGTCCGATATCTCGTGGCCGTACAACGGAAGTTTCGCTTCCAAACGAAGCGTATCCCGCGCACCCAAGCCACACGGGACGAGCCCCATGGAATTCCCCGTCGCCAGAAGAAGGTTCCAAAGTTCAACGCCCTGAGACGAGGGGCAATACAATTCAAATCCATCCTCGCCGGTGTATCCCGTCCGGCTGACAAGGCAACGGACGGTCCCGACGGGGACATTCTCCCTGAAGGTGAAATGGAGGATGCTCCCGCAATCCGGCACGAGAAGGGAAAGGAT
>JBAXYP010000272.1:0-3390 GCA_041670725.1 Sphaerochaetaceae bacterium | reverse complement strand
TGGGCCTTTGGTGTGGGAAAAGTCGAAAACGGTTCCTTCAGGCGCTTTTTGTCATGATGGCGCTCGGGATCTCGCTTGAGTTGATCCAACCGTTGTTCGGGCGATGTAGGGAGTTGCTTGATGCCGTAGCGGATGTCGTGGGAGGTGCCTTCGGTTTAGGTTTTTTGTGGCTGTTGCGGCGTGTTATTGCCAGGAACTGACGTTTTTACTGGACGTTTGTCTTTTTCAGCGATACCATGACGAATGAACCTTGCATCATGACGTTTCCGGCATGGGGTGACGGAACGGGATGGAAGGATTGATGGAGTAGTATGCGAAGGTTATTGGCTTATTGGTTTGTGTGCCCCATGTGCCTGCTTGCGTTGTTCTCTTCTTGCGACAGGAAAGTACGAGAGACAGTGGTTGCGGAGAAAACCACCGTTACGGAATCGCAAGACGATACTACGTCACAATCCGCTTTGCAGGACAGGTTCACCGCCATTTCGAGCCTGGAGAAGCCCACCTCATTGGATGATCAGTTCAGTTATACCTATGGGTATATGCTGTTTCTGACCTTGAAAAATCAATTCTCCAATCTCGATGGTTCCTACTTCGCCCGCGGTGCGGTGGATGCCGTCGGCGGTGCGGCATTCTTTACGCAGGATGAGATGACGGCGATTCTCAAACAGGTTCAGGAGAAAATGCTTGCCCAGGCGAACGATGAACAGAAGCGCTTGGCGGAGAAAAATCTTGAGGACTCGAAGGCATTCCTGCAAACCAACAAAACGGCGGATGGTGTGGTGACGCTGGACAACGGAGTGGAGTACAAGATCATTTCGCCTGGGGACGGCGGCAAACCGCTCATTTCCGACAATGATATTGTGACGATGAACTATTCCATTTCGTTGATCGACGGTTCGCTGGTGGAAAGCACATGGCATCGCGGTCATACCGAGACGGTACGGGTCTCCACCATACAGCAATCGACCATCAAGGAAGGATTGGAGATGATGCGACCCGGCGGACATTACCTGTTGTGGATCCCGCCGGAGCTGGCTTACGGTGAGCAAGGCAACGGAGTTATCGGTCCGAATCAGGTGCTGGTCGTCGAGCTGGAGATCGTGGCGGTAGCAACTCCAACAGTTCTGTGAGGCGGGTGATGGTGCGATCGGGGACGATGACGTCGTCTTTCGTCGCTCCTTCCCGACGGTACCAGATTGTGTCAATGCCGGCGGCTTTCCCGCCTTTGATGTCACTTGTCAGGCTATCTCCGATCATCACGCATTGTTTTTTGTCCGTGATTCCCTCGTGTTTGCAAACCGCATCGAAAAAACGGGGATCCGGTTTTTGATATCCGATTTCTTCGCTGACGAACGCACCGTCCACATAGGAAAGGAGATTGCACGCTTTGTATCGTCCCTGTTGGACGAAGGCGATGCCGTTGGAGGCAAGATACAGTCGGTAGCCTCTTCGTCGTAATTCCGTAAGCATAGGTTTTGTCTCCGGGTAGGGGATTCCCTCTGTGGAAAGTGCGGAAAGGAACAAGTCGCTCACTTCCTGCGCCGATGCAGTCGTCCCGGTGGAAGGGAGGAATCGTCGGAATCGTTCCATCCTGAGTTCCAATTGTCCCAGTTCACCCCGTTCGAATTCTTTCCAACACTCCGAATTAAGGGTATGATACAAGGGATACGAGCCCGGATCGATGTCTAGTTCTTTGCAAAGAATACTGAACGCATTGCGTTCTCCTTGGTCGAAATCGAGCAATGTGTTGTCGCAGTCGAAGAAAAGGTATGTGTACATGAGTTTATTGTCGTCAAAAACGACAGGGCTGTACAGGCCGCAACGAAACCGGTCGTCGTAGGGGGAGGAGCGTTCCATGTCTGAACAATCGTTTTTGAAAAAACATTTGGTGGTGACCATGCTGTTGGGTGCGTTGTTGGTGGCTTTTGGCATCGTCATGCTGACGAGTAAGGGGAAGTTGTTCATTATTTTGATGGGGTTCGGATTGATCCTCAGCGGATTGACGACCCTTGATGCGATTGTTTCCCTTCGCAAGGAACTGAAGGGTTCCGCCGTAACGTTTTCCGGGAATATCAGAACGATCGCCATCATCAAGTCCCTTCTCTCCATTGTCCTTGGCGTTTTGGGAATCATTTACAGTCAGGAAGGCGTAAAGGTACTGATGTATGTGATGGGAGTCCAGATGGCGGTTTCTGCGATTATCGGATTGTATGACGCAATCATCGTGAAACGGGACATCGGTTTGCCGGTTTCAAATCTCGTTACCGATGCCGTATTTTCCTTGATCATAGCCGTTGTCCTGTTTGTCTTCCCTTCCGGAGCCGGACAAGCGATCGCGACGGTTATTGCCGTCATTTTGATCATCGCAGGCATTTCCCTGTTCTTCTGGGCGTTTCGCATCAGAAAGATTGATAAGGAATTCATTTCGACGAAAGCGGAAGTCATCGACGAGCAATAATCAGAGAGTTTGTTCCATCCTCAGGCCGTCATTAATGACGTTCAGTGTCATGATGGCCGCACTTCGCAAGGATTCATCGGCGGCTTTTCCAACCAAGAATCCCACAGCGAGCGGCTGGATGGTTTTGAAGGGGACTCCGCATCCGGAAAGAAACGAGGAAACCGTTTCCTTGTCGCTCCCTTCCTGCATCATGGCAAACGCCTTTTCAATGGCTTCCTGCGGGCTTAATGTTGGAAGGGATGGAGAGGCGTCTGTCCGTTCCGTTTCCTGCTCGACTTTCAACGGATGATGCTCTCGGTAATGACCGAACAGATCTTCCGCTTTCGTAATCCGAACGACGGTGTGATCCACTCCTCCGAACGAGACGCGGTCTTCCGTTTTTTTCCCGAGAATCTGTTGTCCAAGCGGGGATGCAATGCTGATGATGTTTTCTTCCGGCATGTCATCCCATTCTCCGGCAAGGGTGATGTTGCTTTCCGTTCCGTCGCTGGAACGCAACGTCACATGAGTTCCAAAGCCGGCGACGTCCGTATGGATGGCTTCTTCACGTACCACCACCACGTTTTTGATCCGTTCGGCGATTTCTCGTTGGCGGGCGTACAGTTGGGCGAGTTTGAGTTTCGCCGCGTCGTATTCACTGTTTTCCCGAAGATCGCCTTTTTCCCGTGCAATGCTCTTTTCCCGCGTCGTTTCGGGGATCTGTTTGTCTGTGATATCTCTTAATTCCGCCCTGTTGGCGTCAAATGCTTCTTTCGTGCAGTAAAGCGTTCCCATATAGTGGGTCCGCGTGTCTTTCCGTACCATTCCCATTCGCATACGTTTACCTCAACAGGGTAGTAGCATATTTGGATCGGCCATGTACAGAGGGGTCAAGGAACGAGATAACTTGCCAGAACTCCCATTCTTGCATATCCGTCCGTCACGACCGATTC
>JBAXYP010000271.1:0-3416 GCA_041670725.1 Sphaerochaetaceae bacterium | reverse complement strand
GGCGCATTGATCCAACGGAGCGAACCGTTCCTCGAAGGAAAGGTGATGTGTTCCTCCTGTTATCAGAAGGACAAGGAACTGTACGGGGAAGACAGGCCAAGCGACTTGTTCTACTCCCAGATGCTTTCCGTGGACGGCGTCGAGGTGGTAATGCTGTTCAAAGAACTGCCTGAGGGAAAGACGGAAGTCGGTTTCCGTTCCAGCCATGACAGCGTCGTGGACGTCGGCATACTCGCCGCAACGTACGGCGGCGGCGGACACAAGCACGCAAGCGGCGTAACGGTCGCACGGAGCATCGAGGAATTTCGCGGAATGTTGTTGAAGGATTTGAAACGGCAACTTTCTTAATACCCATTGGCACACATTTTGCATAAACGACGGAACCCGAAAGGAGGGTTCCATGTCGTATACATCACCATCATCGCGTCTCATCGTCCAATACCAGCAACATCCTGATGACGAGGCGCTTCATCAAGAGGCGAGGCAGGAAACCATGCGTCTTCTCTATCAGATTCCGCTTCGGATCCGCTTGCTTCACGAAGAAGCTTGTTCCGATTTCCTCCTGTACTGCGCGCCATCAATCGACAGGTATATCGCCATTTATGATGCCACGCAATTGCAATACGAACAGTTCATCGAAAGTATCGTTCGCCGTCGCGCCCCCGCATTGGAGATGCGACGGAAAAAGCAAATGGATTGGAGGGAGGCGGTCATCCACTTCCCTTCCCTCGTCACCTTCGACACCGCGGAGGAAACCGAACCGTCCTATCACCCCCGGTCCCGCATTCTTCCCCTGTCCTCCATGCCTCAGTGTTTCCGGTATCTGTGCGAAATCCGTCCGTCCCGTATCCCCGGCTCGGATGACACCATCCAGCGCCTTTCGGAAAAGCTCTCCATCCATTGGGTACGCAAAGGATTCATCCTCCTAGTGACGACATCCCCACGGTATTGCCTCTCCTCATTCCCTTCCAGTCTCGCCCTGCTTCTTGGAGTCGAGGACGAGGTGTTGCAATCGTACCTTCTCACCGCCGAGAGCGTACTCGGCCCAAAACACGACAAACGCACGAAATTGCTCGATTCGGTCAACTTCCACTATCGCAGGATGATTCAATGCCAATGGGAACGGCAATACAGCATGGCGAGAGAATTGGAACTCGTCCGCAAAGCCGAATACAACCGGACAATACTCCGCAGGAAAGTGGAAGAATTGCAGAAACAGTCGTTCAGCCTGTCTCACAGCGAGGTGGCCGCCTTGGTCAAAGTGGCACGGGGGACGGTCAACTCCGGCACCTACTGTGCGCGGCGGATCATTCGGGAGTGTATGGACGATGGCGAGGCAAAGAAGTATGGTTGAGGTTATGAGAATCCTACTTGCAAGCGCGAATACCCATAAACGGACCGAGATAGCCCGGATGCTGAAAAACGAGGAAATACTGCTTCCTTCCGACCTGAAGATCCCGTTTCTGTGCGATGAAACGGGATCGACGTTCATCGAGAACGCGATGCTCAAGGCGGATACCCTGTTCCGGCAAGCCCCGCAAGGGACGATTGTCATGGCGGACGACAGCGGGCTGTGCGTTGACGCCCTGGGAGGCAGACCGGGAATCCACTCCGCGCGCTACGGCATGACCAACGGAAAAGAGCTGGAGGCTGAAAAGCGCAACAGTCTGTTGCTGTCGGAGATGCTCCCCTTTCCCGAATGGGAAGAGAGGACCGCCCATTTCGTCTGCGCCTTGGTCGTACGATTCGACTCCAACCGTCTCTTCGTTTTCCAGGAAGCGGTGGATGGACATATCATGGAAAAACCTTCGGGAACGGCCGGATTCGGATATGATCCGATCTTCTTCATCGACCAAGCCGGATGCGGCATGGCGGAGCTTCCCGAAGGGGAAAAGGATACGTTCAGCCACAGGGGACGCGCCATCAGGGATTTCATCAAGGAGATGCGGCAATGACGATCAAGCAACGTTCGGAAGTGGAGGAAAAGGACAAATGGAATCTTTCGTCCCTGTTCGCCACGGGAAAAGAGTGGGAGGAAGGCGTTCGGCGGCTTCAGGCATACGGAGACGAGGCTCCCTCGTGGAAAGGCAGGATGGCGGAAGGGAGGCAAGCGTTTCTTGACACCCTGACGTGGTACGGGAATGTCTCGATCCTCTCCGAAAGGGTCGGCTGTTACGCGATGCTCTGCTACAGCGCCGACGCATCCGATCCCGCGAACGTCCGCCTGTACGGAATCGCCAGCCAGGTTTTGTCCTCCCTCGGTTCCGCGCTTTCCTGGTTCGAACCGGAACTGCTCGCAATTCCCAAGGACATCATGGAAGGATACCTTGCCGAGAAGGCATTCGCCCCATATCGGGTTTACCTGAAGAAGGAACTGCGGGCGAAGGCGCACGTACTTTCCGAAACGGAGGAACGCCTTTTGTCCATGCAGGCCGAGTGTTCGCAGACGCCTCATCTCGCCTTCTCCGACCTGACCAACGTCGACATGAATTTTGGGACAATCAACGGAAAGCCGCTTACCCAAAGCACTTATTCCGTTTTCATGACGGATCCCGACCGAAGTGTGCGCAAGCAGGCATACGAACAGTTCTATTCGGTGTTCGAGGCGCACCAGCACGCCATTGCGCGCTTGTATGAGGGCTCAGTGCAAGAAGACATCTTCCATGCAAAAGCGCGTTCGTTCCCCTCATCCAGGGCGCGAGCGTTCTTTCCGGAAGCCGTCAGTGACGCCGTGTATGACGGACTCGTCGGAGCCGTCCACCAGAGTTTCGACGCTCTTCATCATTTTTACGACGTCAAACGCAAAGCACTCGGACTGGACTCTCTCGCCCATTGGGACGTATATGTGCCCATGGTCCGTGGAATCACGTACCACAGCACATACGACGAAGCGGTGGAAACGGTCTGCAAGGCGCTTCTGCCACTCGGCTCCTCGTACGTCTCCACGATCCACGAAGGGCTGTCCACCGGGGGATGGGTCGACCGGTACGAGAACAAAGGGAAACGGAGCGGTGCGTTTTCCAGCGGATGCTACACCAGTAAGCCGTACATACTCCTCAACTTCACCGGTGAGCAGGTCAACGACCTGTTCACCATGATCCACGAGGGGGGGCATTCCATGCACAGCTACTACAGCAAACGGAACAATCCGTTCTTTTGCTATGATTACACGATCTTCGAAGCTGAAGTGGCCTCTACGTTCAACGAGCAGTTGCTGTTTCATTATCTGTACGATCATGCAGGAACGAATGAAGAGAAAGCGTTCCTTCTGGGGAAACAGTTGGACGACATCGTGGCGACATTGTACCGCCAGGTGATGTTCGCGGAATTCGAGGACGGCGTGCACAAGCAAGTCGAAGGTGGGGAGCCGCTGACGGTGGAAAGCCTGAGAACGCGCTATCGCGGTTTGCTTGAGG
>JBAXYP010000270.1:0-3419 GCA_041670725.1 Sphaerochaetaceae bacterium | reverse complement strand
GGTGACTGCCTGATAATACGTATCCGCGCCGGCGATTCCACAAATCGCACCGACCCTGTCAAGGATATGTTTCTTTACCTGAATGACGGAATTATTCAAATCATTCGTTCTTGATTGAGTCTGTGTTGATCGATTGATCATCGAAGCATTTACTCCGAGAGTTACCCCTGTTCCCCCCGCTTCAGTATTTCCGCCGCTCATGTTCAGGGCAGAAACCGCTTCGTACATATTCAGTTCTTTCTGAAGGTCGTTGAGACGGGAAAGCAAAGAAGAGATTTCCTTGTCTTTTTTGATTTCATCAACCGTAGGAAGGGGAGCCTTAAAAGCGCTTGTCCAATCCTTCTGGAATTGGGCGATCCCCACTTGCGCTTCTTGATTCTCCATTTGAAGCGGCTCAATCTTCATCTGGTAATAAACACCTCCGCTCACTAACAACGAGGTCTTGTCGGTAAGCTGGATGATGTTACTGGTTTTTCGGAACATTCCCAGCGCATCGGTAGCTTGTTTCAGTTCTGCATCATTCTCGGGAATCTGATTCTCGATGAATTGTCGTTGAGCGCTTTTTGAGTTCTTGGCGATATCGGTAAGAATCACATCATAGCTCTTGCAAAGTTTTTCCATGAAATCATGGGCAAACTTTGGATTATTGTCGGTTATGGCAAGCTTGACGATATTCGTGTCCTTCACCGCCGTGACAGTCAACCGTTTTTTTAGAATACCCACGGCCCCAGGACCACCAAAGATAGTTATATCGTCGTAAGGTACGCCATCATGATCAAAATAGGAACCTAAATCCATCTGGTCCAATGTACGTTGGATGCTCAAGGAGCTGGAAAGCAATTCCGTCTCGGTAGCGATTTTCTTCCCTCCCGCAATATCCTGCGAAAGGAGGCTGTCCATCGTCGAACTCTCCTGAATCGGATTCACCAGAATAGTCGATGTGGATTCATATTCGGGGATAGCCGTCATGACATACCCGATACCGAAGCCGACAACGACGAGAAATCCAATGACGCACCAACGAAAATGGTTTTTCAGTATGGAAAAAAGTTCCGAGAGGGTGATACCCTCCTCTTCGTATGTTGAAGTATTTGTTTCTTGTTCGTTCATAGTATTTCCTATTTCAAGCCATTGATGGCGAGAACCAAATTATACAATATGGAAGCCATGGTACCCACCAAGCCCACGATCGCGACCGCGGGAGCAAGATCCTTCACAAACGTATTCTCTTTTACCCTAATGGAATATTCTTGACCCACGATCGAATCGCCAGCAACTTTTGCTCCATCTGCAGCGGTGACACTTACGGTAATCGGTTTATATGCGTCGGCGGTTGCCCCTCCGGCGATGGCAAGATAATATTCCGTCGTTTTGTCTGGTACATAGGCGTACGTCCCGGGTCGGGCGACCGCTCCCGAAACGGATACGAACCGCTGCGCAAAAGGAATCGTCAACTGGTCATCGGCCTGCAGCACCAAAGACTCTCCCCTATCCGCCCCGGAAAGCATCCCTCGCAAATCGATCATCGTCTTTTTCCCGTCGCGAACCAAATATGCATGCTCAAAATCACTCGACGTCATCAACCGGCTTTGCACGGTACGCATCATTTGCTGAAGCGTCTCTCCCGGATAGAATTGATAAAAAATGCGACCGCTGACTTGTCCTACGATGGCCGTCGTAGTAGTGGGATCATACGCCTCATCGCTGCGAATGGCTCCTTCGATCGTAACGGTTTTCCCCGTCTCCGCCACGGGATCGACGACGATCTGGTCATAAGGAGAAAGCGGACTGTCATTCTCCAACAAGTCCACGTATGTGGCGTTCCACTGCGACGTATTCGTATCAAAACGCTGTACCCTGACATGCTGAATATCCGCACCGGGCATCAAGCCACCCCCATAGACGGTGACCAAATCTTTCAGATCCTCCCCTTTGAGAAGCTGATAAGTTCCAGGACGAAACACCTTGCCGGACAAGGTGACAATGCGTTCGGCTTTGCCGATCGTAACGACGTCCCCCGCTTTCAAAAAAGGATCTTGGGAAAGATCCCCTTCCCGGAGCGCTTTATACAAATCGTATTTTCTCGATGTCCCATCGAGAGAAGTCACCATCACATCTCTGCTTGAAGCGTAGTTCGTGGCCGATGAAACAACAGAAGAAAGACGGGAAAGCCCCCAAGCCGGATAGGAATCGGTCGATGCGACTTCCCCCTTTACCGTCACATAAAAGGATCCCGTACCGATCAAAGAAAGCTGGGGATTTGCATAAGAATAGTATGTACCGACCAGAGAACATATTTTCTCCTTCAGTTGCGGGAATGTCATTTTTGAGGCATCAATGGTCCCCATGGCCGGGATATCCACGTGATATGTACCATCCACCTGAAGATCCATTGTTACTCTGTTGACACCATCGGTATATATCAGCCGAAATGAATCACCCGGAGTCACTGGATAAGAAACGTTACTGATCGCCATAAGAATACGTTGTTTTGCTATTACGTCACCATCTTGGTCCACGGAGGTATCACCGGATATACCCAATTGGTTTGAAAACGAACCAAACGGCACAATCTCCTCAGCTATCTCTTTCCCCTCGACTCCAAAAAAAGGAGAGCGAACGACAAGACCCGTCGAAATATTTGTATCTGCGGCGCATACATTCGCAACAAACCATGTGAACAGTATGCTTATGAATACCATCCTTCTGAATTTCATCAAATATCCTTTTAATTATTAACTAAAGCAAACCATGTGAAAGAAGATTACCGTTTCTTCCTTTCTCTTTCAAGATTCAGAAGAGAAGCAATAATTAAAACCATCCGGCAGAAACATTGTTACATACCACAATAAGAATCCCAACAAATAAAGCTCCCGGCATAGTTTGCCCCCTTGCGGCATTTTCCTGTACAGAACCAACGTTGGGAAAAAGTCTCGGAGGGCGACGACCTTGGGGATTTCAACCCCGAAGGTCCGATACATGGTACGACGCGGGACGTCCGCGGGTCCCGAAGCGTGCCTCTCGTCGGCATTCACCCCAAACGGGGACGGCAACAGGACAGGGCGCAAAGGCTGAATCGTCATCGCACCGGTCATCTTTCAGTATGGAATCCAACGACGGCCGCCATCGGCATGCTGGTTTTCGGCATCAAGATGATCATTCCGACGCAGTTTCTCGTCGTCGCCGTACTGTCCGTGATGACGATTATCAACCAAAGCAAACGGAGCGACTTCGCGTCCCCGCTCTGGAGGGAAACATCATTCGCCATTTGCGACAAACAAGACTCGGGTCCAGATTCTTGCGTTAGTTTTCTTTTTCTCTTGCCGTCCCATGTGGTTTTCCGCATCTTTCAAAGAGGAGCGTGTACGCATGAAAAAAGTACAATTGTTTTACCAACCGGCATGCCCGTTTTGTAAAGT
>JBAXYP010000269.1:0-3426 GCA_041670725.1 Sphaerochaetaceae bacterium | reverse complement strand
GGTGAAGAAAGAACAGGTTTTCGCTCCGTGCGTATGGGATTGCAGAACTTCTCATGCTGCCGAGCTTTTGGGCTTTAAGGCTTTGATGCTTTCTGGTGGGCAACTTGCCGAAAGCGTAGCCGGACTTCCCGACATCGGCCTTATTACGGCGGATGATCTTGTGCAGTCGACCGAGCGGATTTGCAATTACTCGTCTTTGCCCTTGATCGTCGATGCTGATGACGGTTTTGGCGATACACCTCTTGCGACATGGCGACTGATAACGAGACTTATCAAAGCCGGAGCAAAAGGATGTACCATTGATGATACGACGGGTATCCGCGGCTGGAATCGTTGGGGCTTCGCCATGATGCAGGGATATACCGACGGCGACATCAAACATGAGGTCGTATCGAGGGAGAAATGGCTTGCCAAAGTTGCCGCTGCATTGGAAGCCGCAAAGGGGACCGATTTCTTGGTCATCGCCAGAACGGAGTGCAAGCTTGAATATGGTATCGATGAGGCGATCACTCGTTGCAAGGCGGCGGAAGCGATGGCCCGCGATATGGGTGTCGATGTCATGACCCTGATCATCGGTTTGAAGAAGATCGAAGAGGCTGAAAAAGTCAGCAAAGAAGTTACGGGGTGGAAAATGTGGCCGGATGTCATGAGCCGGAACGGAAAGGCGGACATCAACCTCGATGATGTGATCCCCTACGGTTTTAATTTCGTTACCTGTCATATTTTTGAAAAGGCTTCCATGTTCGGCATGTACGTCTACGGCAAGGAGACGCTGAAAGCCCGCAACACGGTGTTCCATGACGATCATGATATGGGTGGAATCCCCGAAGCGGAAAAAGGCCTTTGGATTGACATGGGATTGAACTACTACATCGGCATTGAAGAAGAATTCAACAAAAAGGCTAAAACGTATAACAATCGGTAAACACCTATGCCTGTGGCGGTTGCCACAGGCGTTTCTTATGGAGCATATAATGGTTAGGACAAGAGACGAAAAGATCTATGAGAGAAAGCCGGCACCGTTTCAAGGGAATGGCGAAATTATTGTGAGGAATATCCTCAACGGTCCCGATGAGATGTATCAGGCAGGCAGGGTTTTTGCGCATACTACTGTTTTGCCCGGTTCAGCAATTGGGTATCATGTCCATGTTCATGAGAGTGAAACGTACTATATCTTAAGTGGCAGGGCAAAATTCAATGACAATGGGACTATTCGCGAAATAGGACCTGGAGACGTAACGTTTACGGGGGATGGCGAAGGTCACGGCATTGAAACGATAGGCAATGAGCCGGTTGAAATGATTGCGTTGATTATCTATGACAAGCGATAGGGCATAAGCCGTCTTGGAACGCATGGCGAACATCTATGCCATCACGATAATGGCTGGCCAAGTGTTGGGGAATGTTTCTTGATGCTTTTCCGTATATGGGGAATTCAGCCTTTCCGACGATTCGTTCCATATGGGACCGCGGATACGTGTCGTTTGCCGAAGATGAAAACGTGCTCACTGTTCGGCGATAGCATATATTTCCGAAACCGCAAAGAGGACATTGTGTTTTGGAGAGCTTGAGAATTTTTGATTGCCTGGCCGCCGATGCGTTCTTGATGTTATGTTCTCAATTCTCGATGAGGATTTTTGGTTCTGCAAGCGGTTCGGTGAAATTTTTGGGCGAACCAGCAAGGGAGATATAGCATGAAAATAGTTGTCGTGGGAGCGGGGGCCATGGGGTCAATCTATGGCGGCTTCCTTTCAAAATGCAATGATGTCTATATGGTGGATACGAATCAGGATCTGGTAGGCAAAATACAAAGACAGGGGATCGCCATAGAAACTGATGGGGTTGAAGAGGTTTTCTTCCCTCATGCAGGCTTGCAGGCAAGCGAAATCGGTGAAAGCGATCTCGTTATTTTGTTCGTCAAGTCAATGTTTTCCCATCAGGCACTGGAAAACATAAGGGCGGTAATTGGCGAAAACACATACTTGATGACGCTTCAGAATGGAGCGGGACATGAACATATTCTCTCTGACTTCGTGCCGAAGGAGAGGATCATCATAGGGACGACGGAGGCCAACGGGTATGTAATGGATCTTGCCCGCGTCCATCATGGAGGCGGCGGTGTCACGAACATCGGACGTATTGTTCCCGGTGACGGGAGCATGCTTAGTCAGGTGAAGGACGCCTTTGACCGCTGTGGCTTTGAAGTACGGATTAAAGAAAATATCCAGCAATTGGTTTGGGATAAGTTGATGATCAACGCATCATTGAGCTCTCTTACCGCAATCTTGCAGGTTGATATCGGATTTGTTGCCCGAAATAAATCTGCGCAGGCCATGATGAGGAAACTCATTGAGGAAGCCGTGTCTGTTGCGACTGCGATGGGACTTGAATTTGATGTTGAGAAGGTATACGAGAAAGTGCTTTCTGTATCAAAGAATAATCCGGATGGCAAGACTTCCATCAGCGTGGATATCCTTCATGGAAGGAAGACCGAGGTTGAAACCATTAATGGAGCCGTGGTGAGAGCCGCCGCATCGCTTGGTATCCCGGTCCCCACCCAGCAATTTGTAGTCCTTCTCATACATGCGCTTGAAGGGAAGGGGAACGTTTGAGTGTGCTTAGGGGGCTGTTGCTGCGATTGCAGGTTTCCCAATGTACGTAAGTTATCGTGCTGCACATGACGATAGAGGGAATATAATAGGCTTGAAAATCAAGACCAAAACGCCAGACAAATTAAGGCAGGACTCCACCGCCTTTTCGTATCCTTGGAATATTGCATACCCGCCGGTTCGATGCCTCATATCCCAGGGCTTGGTGATACCGCTCTTCGTTTGTCTCCTGCAACAAAGAAATGAGGGGGGAATAATCATTCTGTAAGCTTCAGTGCGAGAACGGAAGAAGGATGAGTCATTCCCCGGCAGTTCCTGCGGGAGCGTTTTGCCCGCTAGAGTCCAGTAGGGCAGGAGTTCATTCGGTTTCGGATGCCTCTCGTCTCCTTCTTGCAGGCCGCCATTTTCCCCTTATTTATGTTCGAGGGTGCGTCTTACGGATTACGTCAAAGGATGGTTACGGTGCCGTCCTTTGCGATCTCCACCTGGTCTCCGGTCTTTACCGTTTCAAGAAACTCAGCGCCTAGCTGGTCTATCGCAATGACCGGACTGTTTTCCCAGACCCGTGCCAGGACAATGCCGCTTGCGGAAAGGGGGTCTATATGTTCCGAAAACAGGAATGCGGCCGGATTGATCCCCATCGAACAGACCGTCTGGATGACCAGTCCGCCCGTAGTGGAACCGATCGTCACAGGAAGGCAGAGAATTTTCCCGGTGATGTTCTTTTGATAAAGGTCCGGATTGTTCTGGTCGCTTACCGTAATCCTTTTTTCACCCTTGAGGACGGATCCCTGGAAGGAAGCCAAGGAATTCACGC
>JBAXYP010000268.1:0-3428 GCA_041670725.1 Sphaerochaetaceae bacterium | reverse complement strand
TGTCTTCATCTTCGCCACCACCGAACCTCAAAAAGTACCTGCGACCATCAGAAGCAGATGCCAGCAGTTCCATTTTCAATTGATCGATTTGGAAACGATCAAAAAATGTCTGAAAAGCGCCGCTGACGACCTGCATATCCAAGCGGATGACGACGCCCTCTTCTGGATCGCCAAAGAATCCACCGGTTCGATGAGGGACGCGTATACTTTGTTCGACCAAGTCGCTTCGTTCTCCGGCTCCCGTATCACGATGGAACAAATCAGAGACAAACTCGGACTGGTCGGCGTCAGCCAGATCAACGATATCGTTTCCTCTTTGCTTTCTGGCGACAGGAAGAACGCAATCCTTAGTGTCCAGAATCTGTTGAAGAGCGGCGTTTCGATCGAACAGTGTCTGAAAAACTTCACGGAATACTATCGAACGCTTCTGTTGCTCAAGCAAGGCATTACAGAAGAGGACATCCTGGGGATGCAGGCGGACGTCATTCCCGAGAAGGTACGGAACGCATATTCTTCCGAACAGCTCCAAGGCGCCGTGGAAATGTTGCTGTCCACTTACCGCGATATCCGCTATTCCCTCAATCCGCGTTTCGAGTTGGAAATCGTGGTTTCCAAACTTGCATCCCTTCCCTATATGGTCTCCCCGACCGTATTGGTTCAGCGACTCACCCTGTTGCAGAACGACCTTGCCAACGGAAAGACGACACCAATGGGAATGCCCGTCCCCGATACCGTACGCTCCGTTCCCGCTCCTGCACCGGACATCCAACCGTCACGGAAGACCCCGCCTAAGATGGAATCCGTCCCACAACCTGCCGAGTCAAAACCCATTGAGCCGCATCGCCCCGGCAAGGAAGACATTCCGGCGCTGGAAAAGTGTCTGGCAAATGATCCGATCGTCGCGACGCTGGTCAGGGACGTGTCGGATTTCACCGATGAAAACGGCTTGACCTTAGTGTATGCGGACAAGTTCACCATGGATCAGGCGACCAACAACAAAAAGGTGATCGCCGATACCTTCAAAACCGTCTGCGGTTACGAAGGCCCGGTAAATTTCGCCATCAGGCAGAAAGAAGAAGTGAAAAAGCAGCAAACAATGGCGGAGTCCGACCCCGTCATTTCTCATATCGTGGACTTGTTCCGCGGAGATATTGTAATGAAAAACAACTATGAGGGAAACCATGACGAATCCATTTGATCTCCTTAACAACATGGGAGCGTTGCAGGGTAAGATGCAGCAACTCCAGAATGAAGTGAAGAACACCACAGCCACCGGTTCGGCTGGTGCGGGAATGGTGCAGGTTACCGTAAACGGTTTGGGCAATGTATTTGAAGTGAAGATTGACCCGACCCTGATGACGGCCGACAATACCCACACGCTCGAAGTATTGTTCGCTGCGGCAAGCAACGATGCCATCACAAAAGTCCAAGACATTCTCAAGACGAAAGGTGCCGGCATGTTCATGGAAAATCCACAATGAATGATGTGGAAAAACTTGCGAAAAACTTTTCAAGACTTCCGGGTATCGGACCGAAAAGCGCACTTCGCATCGCCTATTTCTTGATCAAGAGTGACAGAGAATACAACAAATCCCTTGCGGAGAGCATCGCTACCATCCAGGACAAAGTATTCCCCTGTTCCATCTGCGGCGCGTACACAGAAACAGATCCCTGTCCGATTTGCAGCGATCCCAACAGGGATCAAAGCCAACTGTGCATCGTGGAGCAACCGCAGGATGTGATCACCATCCAAAATAGTGGCGCGTACAACGGCCTGTACTTCGTGTTGGGAGGTGCCATCAGTCCATTGGATGGAATCAGTCCGGAAAAATTGAATTTTCCCAAACTCGCCAAACGCATCGATGAAGGAAAAATCAAGGAAGTGATCATTGCGACCAACCCGACGGAAGAAGGGGATACCACTGCACTGTACATCCGGCAGATTCTCAAGGACAGACCGAATCTGTCCGTCTCCAGACTTGCAAGCGGAATCCCTATCGGCGGGGATCTTGAATATGCAGACAGGATCACCTTGGCGCGATCGCTCCGAGGAAGGATTAAGTTCTGAAAAAAGGAACGGCGCCGGAATATCCAGCGCCGCCCTTGCATCAAAGCTATTTCTTTTTATTTTTCATGAAGGTTGCTTACCGATATAGGCGAGAATGCCTCCGTCCACATAGAGAATGTGTCCGTTGACGAAATTGGACGCATCGGAGGCCAGAAATACCGCAGGTCCTTTCAAGTCCTCGGTAGTTCCCCACCTGCCGGCGGGCGTCTTTGCGACGATGAACGCATCAAACGGATGCCGCGAACCATCCGGTTGCCTTTCTCTCAACGGGGCGGTCTGCGGAGTGGCGATATAGCCGGGTCCAATGCCGTTGCACTGGATGTTCTTGTCGCCATACTCGGAACAAATGTTCCTGGTAAGCATTTTCAGACCGCCTTTCGCAGCCGCATAGGCGCTGACCGTCTCCCGTCCGAGTTCGCTCATCATCGAACAGATGTTAATGATCTTTCCATGACCTTTCGCGATCATGCCGGGAAGTACCGCCTTACTGACGATGAACGGAGCGTTCAGATCAACATCGACCACCGCACGAAAATCAGCGGCACTCATGTCAAGCATCGGTATTCTCTTGATAATACCAGCATTGTTCACCAAAATGTCGACAACGCCGATGTCCTTGGTGATTTTCTCCACCGTGGCCTTCACGTCATCTTCGTCCGTTACGTTGCACACATATCCCTTTGCGTCAATCCCTTCAGCTTTATAGGAGGCGAGTCCTTTATCCACTTTCTCCTGGTTCAGATCGTTAAACACGATCGTTGCCCCGGCCTGCGAAAACGCCGTGGCGATGGCGAACCCGATGCCGTACGAGGCGCCGGTGACCCATGCGATTTTCCCTTTCAATGAAAACTTCTGTGTAAAGTCCATATGCAACTCCTTCGGTTTGCTCTTTTCAACGTACCATGGTTTTTCTAAAAAATCAAGAATGAAACATTGTTCCAATTTATCATTTTATACCGCGATCCTTTTTGATTTCTTCATATGCTTCCTGAATTTCTTGGAATTTCCGCTCCGCGGCTGCCTTGAATTCTTCTCCCATGCCCTTTGAGGCAAGTGTATCGGGATGGAACTCAATGCACATTTTTCGGTACGCTTTCTTTACTTCCTCATCAGTCGCCGTCGGAGAAAGGTTCAGCACCGCATAAGCGTGTCCGCCGGCGGAAGAACCACCGTACCTGCGACGAATCGCATCGGCCACGTAATCGGGAATATGGAACAATTGGGCCGCTCTCCTGATCAACGCTTCTTCCGACGAATTGATCGTTCCATCCGCGACGGCGACCTCGTAGAAGAATTCGATCATCAATTGGAGCAATCCGGAGGATGTGGCGAAATTCTCGTAGAACTGGGCGGCAAACTG
>JBAXYP010000267.1:0-3444 GCA_041670725.1 Sphaerochaetaceae bacterium | reverse complement strand
GTAGGTCAACTTCCCCGAGTCAACGAGCAACGCGGCATCATCGACTTTCCGCTCGAACATCAGTTTCTTTGACCGTCCAATGATATGATAAAGGCTTTCCTCGTAGATCCGATTATTGTCAGCGACCAGTTTGTACTGGGCGATGACTGAATCGTCGTTTCCCGTTCCCTTCTCCAAGACAACGCGAATTACGACCGTCGCCGGTTCCGTCTTGGACTCAGGATCGTAAGCAAACGCCGTTCCGGCAAGGATTTTCAACGGATTATCCGTACTATCCGGTGCCGTAACGACGAACTTCAACGCCTCCAGCGCCCTGACAAACGAACTTTTCCCCGCACCGTTCGGCCCGATAATGGCGGCCGTCCTGATGAGTCGGAGTTTCTCATTGACCTCCACTGTCTTCGACGCATCCAACCTGTTGTCCCTGATGGCCTCGAACGAAATCGTCTGGGCCTCTTTCACGGATTTGAAGTTGGCAATCGTCATGTCCACTAACATGCTTCCCTCCTAAAGACCGAGTGCTTCCATCCGGGAAACCACGTTCGGCCATTTCGCCACCTGCGCAACCAATTGGGTCGGCGTTTTGTCATCCCGACCATGGTTGTCCGTAGCCATCACATCCACGACATCCGCCTGCAAATACGGCAGAGCCGTGCCATCCAGAACCCCACCGACATTCACTTGGATCAGACAACCGAGATCCTTAATCCGTCGGAAATCGGCGCTGTCCACCGTCAGCCACGTATATCGCTCCACGTGGGCAACGAGCGGAATCATTCCTTGAGAGACCAATGACCCCAGACGTTCAAACCATCCGGACATCGGAAGGGTGGTGGGAAATTCGGCAAGCGCATACCGACCGGCGATGGGGATGGATTTGATGGACGTTTGCGCGCCAATAAACAATTCGCTCCCCAAATAAGCACGCAAGTGTTTTTCCTCCGCCAACGCCTTTGCCTTTTCCCATGTCTCCCTCAGTATCTCCGTTCTTGTCGTCACATAGGGATTGTAAATATGCGGTGTAAACGCAATGCCGGAAAAACCGCATTCCTTGTAAATCTCCAGCACCCGGGCAAGACCATCCGCCGGAACCTCACTATCATCGATTCCCGGCAAAAGATGGCAGTGCATGTCCACCAACCCCATGTACCCGCTCCTTGTCTGAGATTATACCCAGATTAGCGAAAAAGGAAAAGAATAATCAACAGTCGCGACCGTTTTAGGCTATCAAACACAAATGATGGCCTAGAATTCGATCATGGGAAGCGGTTTTCGCCCATTCTTTGAAAACGAATGCTTGATTTCTTTGATCTCACTGACGATATCGGCAATGGCAACCAGTTCTTGCGGACACCCTCTCCCGCTAATTACGAGGCTCGGAAAGCCTTTTTTCCCATGATGGTCATCCAACCACTGGGCGACATTCCCCACATCGAGATATCCCAACGTGAACGCATAGGTGAACTCGTCGAGAACGAGCATGTCGAAGTCTCCCGATGATATCCAACGCTTCGCCTGCTCCCATCCTTGAAGACAGAGCATCTTGTTCGTTTCCTTGTTGTCTCCTTCCCACGTGAAGCCGGAACCAAAGTCTTTCCAAAGGACACCGAGCCTGCACGCCGCTTTCCATTCGCCGCAGTCCAGTTTCGCGGGATCGCCTTTGACAAACTGCGCCACCGCGCACTTTCCCCCATGGCCGATGGCGCGGAGCATCTGCCCCATAGCCGCGGATGTCTTTCCTTTCCCGTCTCCCGTATAGATGATGATCTGCGGATTCCCTGTACCTTTCATCGTTTCAGTTCCCCGTAATGATTTGCGTGGTCGTCACGCCGGATTCTCCGTCGGGACTCGTCCCCTGAATCTGGTTTTGCGCTTCCTCCTGTTCTTTCTGGGCGGAAAGCATTCGGGAAAGGGCGGTGTACGCCTTCCCATCCCCGCTTTCATTCGCCACTTGGTGCATCAACGTCACGGCGTCGGAAAGATTGCCCATCGCTTCCAGCATCAACGCGGCGTTATAACCGGACGGTACGTGTCCACTGTTTTCCCACTCGGCGACAAAAACTCTATACGCTTCCTCGATCTTCCCTGAATCGGCGAGACGATAGGCATCCTTGACATTGGCGTTCTTCGGCTTGTTGTCCATCAACGCAACGGAACTGTATTGCCATGACGGCATCAACTTCCTGGCAATCTTCTCTTGAAAGCCGTCAAGGATCGAAGAGATCATGTCGGTCACCGAGGGCGCATAGGCGAAAGAGTAGAGTTTCTCGTCCACGAACGAATTTCCCTTGAATACGCGGCGGGCAACTTCTGTCTCTCTGCTCCGTTTCCCCGTGAACGTATCACTTGCCAAAATCGTGCCGCTCTCAATGTCCCGAACCAAATACGTAAACGACACCGTCACCTTCTGGGAAATATAGTATTTCCGTCCGACCACGCACTTGCTTGTGGTCTTTGTTGTGGGATTGGTCCGATACTCGACGATGTCCTCCGAATAGGGTTCCTCGTCCAGGTCGAGATATGAAATGGAACTGGTAACGATCGCTTTGACCCCTTTCTGCTTGAGCAAGGCCAATCCATCGTCTCCGAGCGCCAGATACTTGTCCGTCTCGGAAGGAGGGAGTACGGTGAAGAAGCCCGATTCCTGCATCGTTTTGGTGAATGAATCCGTTGCGATCACCGCAGCGCGCGTGGCGCTGTTGCGTTCATATCCGGAAGAGAAGTGATACCCGAAATCGTCAAAACTGATGCTCCATGTCGGATAGAAACTTAACGTAGAGGCGCTCAGATCGGTCGAAGCGACCGCAATGGTGCGGTAACTCCCCATATTCACCGTAGCCGGCATCAAGTGCTTGACGGTCACGGTACTCTGGCAGGAAGCCAAAACGATCGCCAAGGAAGCCAGCACCGCCACACATCCGCTTTTTTTCCTCATACACACCTCACTCTTCTGATAGGATACCATCATCTGAAAACCGTTGACAAGCCAGAACCTTTTCCCTAAGGTGTGTTTCGTGGGGGAAAACGGTATGTATACAATGCATCCGATCATCGACGACGATTGCAATCCGGAAGAGGACCGTTACTTCGATTCCATCGATGAGGACGAGGACGAGAAAATGGAAGAGCGCTCAAAAGCTCTCGAGGACCCCCTGAAAGACCAGGAAACACCCGACCACTTGATTCTCGCCGACGATGGAGAGACAGAGGAAAACGTCGGGGACGATGTCATCGGCGACGATACAGATGCCACCGAAGAGAAAATGTTTGAACAAGTCGAGTCCGACGAGGACAACGAATAGTTTTTTCTCGTTTCAAAATATTTTTCAAGATTCAGTTGTTTCTTTAGAGAGATACTTGACAGAAACAGGTGTTACTATATACAGTATTTTTTCATAAGGAGAATGTTCCTATGAAAAGAAGCATATTGATCATCGTTTCGCT
>JBAXYP010000266.1:0-3444 GCA_041670725.1 Sphaerochaetaceae bacterium | reverse complement strand
CGCCGCCGTTCCCTTGGTCGGATCCTGAAAAATCCGTCCGATGGTGAACGCCCGTTTGTACTCCGGCATTCTGGTAATGTCCCTTCCGTTCAGTGTGATCGTTCCGCTCGTGACCGGGATCGTACCGGAAATCAAATTGAAAAGCGTAGTTTTGCCGCTTCCGTTCGATCCGATGATACAGATGACATCACCGTCATTCACTTTCAGATTGAGATCCTCGATGGCGAGTTTTTCGTTGACAGTCCCCGGATAGAAAACTTTGGTGACATGGGATAATTCAAGCATTACTTCGCCTCCACGTTCAAGTTGTTTTGTTGGTGCTCCGCGGTTCTCGCGAGCGCCTTTTTGCGGGCTTCGTTGTCGGAAGCTTTGCTCCTCGTCGAGGCCACGAAAAGGCTGATAATGACCAGAACACCGGTAAGAAGCTTGAAATCGTTCGGTGTGATGTGGATCAGATATCCGTATTTGCGGCCGAAGAACATCAGTGCCTTGTACATAATGGCACCGAAGATCGCCCTGAGCGTGAGCAAATGGATTTTGTTGCTTGAGAAAAGGAATTCCCCGAGCATGATTCCCGCGAGTCCCTGCACGACCATACCCTGTCCGAGGTTGGCGTCGGCGAACCCTTGGTACTGCGCGAGCAATCCGCCGGAGAGGGCGATCAAACCGTTGGAAATCCCCAATCCAAGCAACTTCAAGTTCTCGGGATTCATTCCTTGGCTGATGACCATCTGTTCGTTGGATCCCATGGCCCCGATTGCAATGCCGATGTCGCACCGGAAAAACAAATCGAACAATCCCTTGATCAACAAGACGACCAGAAGAGTACCGAGGAGGCTTGCGTACTCCTCGGGGAGAAACGAGAAAAACGAAGGCAGTTCCGTATACAGCGTCTTCACCCTGAGAAGCGGCAGGTTCGCCTTGTTCCCCAATATCCTCAGATTGATGGAATACAGCATCGTCATGGTGAGAATGGAGGCGAGCAATCCAGGAATGTGCAGTTTGTTGTGGATTGCGGCTGTTGTCATCCCACAGAGAACGCCGCAAAAGAACGCCACGACCAACGCCACGAAAATCGACGTTCCGTGGGTGATGCAGACCGCGGCGGCGGCGGCCCCCGTTGCAACCGATCCGTCACACGTTAAGTCGGCCATATCCATGATCCGGAAGGAGATCAGGATCCCTAGCACCATGATGGCGAAAATCAATCCGTCAACAAAAATTCCCTCAATCATCAGTGAACCCCTTACAGAAAAAACCGTCGGCAATAAGCCGACGGCACAATATTACAAACCGGCTCGGTTATCGGTCACTTCTCAATCTTTTTGCCATCCTGGATCAGGACGGCGGCCATGTCGAGATACTTTTGATCGATAGTATATCCGAGCTTCTTGGCTGTATCAAGATTGAACCAGAGTTCAAAATCCTTTGGATCGGTCAAATAGACTGTTCCAATGTCTTTGGGGGAGATTCCTTTCAATGCTTTTTCCACGACCTGACCGGTCGCTTTGCCGACACTGTAATAGTTGAAACCCCAAGCGATCAGGAAGTTCAGTCCATTGACGCCGCTCGGATCGGCGCTGAAAAGCGCCTTTCCCGCTTTGTTGCACACGTCGTCGATGGATGGCAGGGCGGAGATGACGGTGTTGTCCGTCGCAATGTAGACCGCGTCGACACGATCGATGATCGACTGAGTGGCCATTTTGACTTCGCTGGAGTTGCTGACCGCGACGGTGACAAACTTCAAACCGAGTTTCTCACAGGCAGCCTTGGCGGATTCCATCAGAACGACGCCATTCGCCTCCCCCGACGCGTAGACGTTTCCGATGGTCTTGCATCCCGTCACGTCGACCAGCAACTTGATTTGGCTTTCGACAGGATTCGCATCTGAAACGCCGCAGACATTGGCAGCGGTCAAGCCCGCGCTCGCGGGATCTGTAACGGCGGAGAAAACGACGGGAGTCTCGGAAAACACGTTCGCCAACGCTTGGGCGGACGGGGTGGCGATGCCGACGACGATGTCGTCTTTGTCGCTTTTGAATTTCTGGGCGATGGATGCTGCGGTACCGACATCGCCGTTGGCGTTCTGTTGGTCGTACGTGACTTTCAGATCAGTGGTGGCAAGATAATCCATCATGCCTTTTTCCGCGGCGTCAAGTGCCGGATGAGGCAGAAGTTTGGAAATGCCGATTTTATACACTTTTTCTCCGGAAGGGGCTTCCTTGGACCCTTGGGCGCACAGCGGCAGAGCCAACAACACGACGACAGCCAACGTTGCGAATGCTTTTTTCATGAGATTCCTCCAGAATATGCTTGTCCGTTACTATACCGGAAAGCAATTCATTTGTAAATCAGTTTATGCACGACGGTGAATATTAATTCACAAATTATACACTGTTACTTGTTCGTCACCTTTACGTTGTCTTTTATTAGGTAAGATGCTTTTTTCAACATATCCTCATCGATGTCGATGCCAAGGTATTTCGCGCTGTCGAGATTGAAAATCAAATCGAACTGCGACGGATCGTTGAAGAAAATCGCGCCGATGTCCCTTGGCTTCTCCCCGTTGATGACCCGTTCGATCACTTTGCCGGTTTCCACCCCCACCGTGTAGTAGTTGAAACTCCAACTCATGAAGAAGTGGGTGTTCATGCTGGAAGTGGTATCGCTGTTGAACAACGGTTTCTTTGCTTTGTAGCATACTTCGTCGACGCTTGCCAAAGCGGAAACGACCGTATTGTCGATGGCGACATATATGCCGTCGACGCGATCGATGATCGACTGAGCGGCCATTTTCACTTCCGCGGAGTTGCTGACGGCGGCGGACACGAATGCGATTCCGTTCGCTTCGCACGTTTTCTTTGCGACTTCCATCTGGGCCACGCCGTTTGCCTCTCCCGATGTATACACCATACCGAGCGTCTTGATGTGGGCGACTTGGAAAAAGGTTTTTAGCTGCAGGTCAATAGGGTTCATGTCGGAGACACCGCATACGTTGGTATCCTCCGTCTTGTCGTAGTTGGCGACGAGACCCGCCGCCAGCGGATCGCTGATGGCGCCGAAAATCACCGGGCGGTCCTTAAACACTTGGGCAAGCGCCTGAGCGGGCGGTGTGGCGATGCCGACGACAATATCCCTGTTGTCGCTTTTGAATTTCTGGGCGATGGCTACCGCCGTGGAAATGTCGCCGTTGCAATTCTGAAAATCATAACTTACAGGGAGGTCCGTAGTGGCAAGGTAATCCTGCATGCCTTTTTCGATGGCGTCGAGAGCCGGATGGGAAACCATTTTCGAAACACCGATGGTATATGTTTTCCGATTGCTTTCCACTTGGGGTTGGGCAAAAACGAGGGGCAACGCAAGAGAGAGCGAAACGATGATCAATATGCTTCTTTTCATAGGAACATTCTCCTTATGAAAAAATACTGTATATAGTAACACCTG